>NZ_JBEHFR010000005.1:0-89653 GCF_040225635.1 Corynebacterium sp. KPL2830
TAAACCCCTACCCCCACCAACACAAAATGTCGTTTAACTCGACACGCCGAAAAACAACACGTTTTGTCGTTTAACCCGGAAATGGCAATAAGTCCAGCGCCACCGCGCAGGAAAGCCAATTCCAGGAGAAGGTTGACTCCACCAAGGTCGATGCCAAGGACGACGGGAAGTCTGGCAGTGAAGCTACCGTGACCAAGACCGAACAGGCCCCCGCGCCCGCCCCGGCACAGGCGGCTGCAAGCAGCGGCAATGGGCACTCGTGGGGCGATTACACGAGCTATTATGCTGCCTCGAGCAAAACGTCAGATCCGTTTGCCAAAAACGTCTATGACACCTTCATGAATAACTGGATGTCCGGTGGCGGAACGGATGCCACCTTGAGCGTCTATTCACCGACTACCGGCGGTACCTATACGATGTACTGCTCGGGTAATTCCTCGCGGGTGAGCTGCTCCGGCGGCGATAGGGCCAAGGTAGTCATCCACTAAAACCGAGCACGTCCGTTCCTCTTCTTCCTGCTTTTAGCGTGCGGGAGGGAGAGGATTTTTGTGTGCCCCGCTGCGGCAGACCGGGGCGGTGGACAAGGCATGCGGTAGATTGGGTGGGTCCCGTACCAAGCTTTGAAATAGAAGTGTGAGGAATCTACGTGAATATTGCGGCCACCATCGCGGCGGAGATCGGCGCTCAAGAAACCCAGGTTTCGACGGCGCTGAAGCTCCTTGCGGAGGGAAATACCGTGCCTTTCATTGCGCGCTATCGCAAGGAGGTCACGGGTGGTTTGGATGACGCGCAGCTGCGCACCATCGAAGAGCGGGCCACCTACCTGCGCGAGCTAGAAGAGCGCAAAGAGACGGTCCTTGCCGCCATTGATGAGCAGGGCAAGCTTAGCGATGACCTGCGCGGCCAGATCCTTGCCTGCGATACCAAGGCGCGGCTTGAGGATTTGTACCTGCCGTATAAAAAGCGGCGCAAGACAAAGGCGGATATCGCGCGCGAAGCCGGCTTGGAAGAGCTGACCGACACATTGATCGCGCAGCCGCAGGCCCAGCCGGAGGAACTGGCGCAGGGCTATCTCACGGAAGGTTTCGCCGATACCAAGAAGGCGCTCGAGGGGGCGCGCTCCATTCTCATCGATCGCTTCGCGCTCGATGCGGACTTGGTGGGTGGCGTGCGCGAGCGCATGTTTGACCAGGGCACCATGCAAGCACAGGTGGTAGAGGGAAAGGAAGCCGAGGGGGCGAAGTTCAAGGATTACTTCGACTTCAACGAGCCTTTTTCTTCGCTTCCTTCCCACCGCATTCTGGCGCTCCTGCGCGGGGAGAACGAGGGAGTGCTGCAGCTGCACCTGGACGCCGGTGACGACGCCGACTACGAGGACCTCATCGCGGATCGCTTCGATCTGGATCGCAGCTCCGCGTGGCTGGATAATGCCGTGCACTGGGGATGGCGCACCAAGCTGTATGTCTCCTCGAGCCTGGATGTGCGCATGCGCTTGAAGGAAGTAGCAGAAGAAGGCGCGCTCAAGGTCTTTGCCACCAACCTGCGCGATGTGCTGCTTGCCGCCCCCGCGGGCCAGCGCGCGACCATCGGCCTCGATCCGGGCTACCGCAACGGCACCAAGTGCGCCGTGGTGGATAAAACGGGCAAGGTGCTCGATACGACCATCGTTTATCCCCACCAGCCGCAAAACCAGTGGTCGCAGGCGGTGCAGACCCTGTCCACGCTGTGCGCGCAGCACTCGGTTGACCTCATGGCCATCGGCAATGGCACTGCCTCCAGGGAAACGGAAAAACTCGCACACGAGATTGCTGACCTGCTCAAGCAGGCTGGGGGACAGCGGCCGACGCCTGTCGTGGTCTCCGAATCAGGTGCATCGGTCTACTCCGCATCGCAGCTGGCGGCGGAGGAATTTCCCGATATGGATGTCTCGCTGCGCGGGGCGGTCTCCATCGCTCGGCGCCTGCAGGATCCGCTGGCAGAGCTGGTGAAAATCGATCCGAAGGCCATCGGCGTGGGCCAGTATCAGCACGATGTGAACCAAACGTCGCTGGCGCGCACGCTGGACGGCGTGGTGGAAAGCGCCGTCAACGGCGTTGGCGTTGACCTCAATACGGCCTCGGCGCCGCTCTTGGAGCGCGTGGCGGGCGTAAACCCCACCATCGCCGCTAATATCGTGGCCTACCGCAATGACAATGGATCTTTTGCCACCCGCAAGGAGCTGAAGAAGGTGCCGCGCCTGGGGCCGAAGGCCTTTGAACAGTCCGCCGGCTTCCTGCGCATTAATGGGGGAGCGGATCCGCTCGATGCGTCCGCGGTTCACCCCGAGGCCTATCCCATCGTGACGCGGATAGCGGAGCAGACGGGGCTGGGCATCGGCGAGCTCATTGGCAATACCCGGGTGTTGGACAAGTTGGATCCCGCCGATTTTGCCGACGAGACCTTCGGCATCCCAACCGTGAGCGATATCATCGCTGAGCTGGATAAACCCGGCCGCGATCCGCGCCCTGAGTTTAAGACCGCCACCTTTAAAGAAGGCGTGCATAAGGTCTCTGACCTCACCCCAGGCATGGTGCTGGAGGGCACGGTCACCAACGTGGCGGCTTTCGGCGCGTTTGTGGATGTAGGCGTGCACCAAGACGGCCTCGTCCATGTCTCTGCCATGAGCCATCAGTTTGTTTCTGATCCCCATGAGGTCGTGCGCTCCGGCCAGGTGGTCAAAGTCAAGGTGATGGAGGTCGACGTCGATCGCCAGCGCATCGGCCTATCGCTGCGGCTGGATGATGAGCCGGGACAGCCCGCGCCGAAGCGCCGCGGCAGCGACTCGCAGCGCGGATCCGGCAAGCGCGGCGGTCAAGAGCCTTCGCGCGCAGCGGGGAAGAAGAGCGGACGCAACTCCGATCGCGGTGGCTCCCGCGGGCGCCCGGCAGCCAAGGGGACCATGGCGGATGCCCTGAAGAAGGCCGGCTTCTAGCTGCCGAAATCGGCCCCCATCAGCCGCGCGGTGGAGGGCCGCTGCCTACTGCGGTGGTGGGGTGCATTCGTCCCGCCAACCGCGCACGCACAGAAGAATTTTCCCGCGACATCGCAGTCGATGCGGCCTCTCGCGTTCAATAATGGTAAGTTTGACAAAACTAAGTAAATGACGTCCTGCTTCTCCCCGCTTTAGCGAGGCACTCCTGAGTGGATGAGACAACGGGGCGTCGAACTACTGCCATAAGGAGACAACTATGAGTCGTGCGGCCGATAGCGGTCACGGTGCCGAGGACACCGCAGCGATGCCTTCGATAAGCGGCGAGGAGAACAAGGGCCGGGGAGTGCTGGGCTGGCACCGCCTTCTGGATTGGCGCCCGCGCAGCGCTTTGTCGCGGGTGCTTATCGTATTCTTCCTCGTTGCGCCCATCATCGTGGCCGGAACCATGATGTGGGCCATGTGGGATCCGTCCAAGTACATGCGCAATATTGACCTCGCCGTGGTCAATGAAGACGCGGGCGTGGACAAGCAGGGCAAGCACACCAACTATGGCGACCAAGTGGTCGAGGGCCTGCTAGAGACCGATTACCTCAAATTCTCTGAGGTCAACAAGGACGAAGGCGAAGAGGGTCTGGTCAAGGGCGAGTACTTGATGGTCGTGACGATCCCGAAGAACTTTTCCGAACAGGCCGTCACGATCATCAGCGAAAAGCCCGAAAAGCCTGAGATCAACTTCGCTACCAATGACTACTACGGCACGAATGGCTCCGTGATTTCCTCCAGCCTCATTCCGCAGGTGCAAACCAGCGTGGAAAACGCCATTTCCAAAAAGTACGCCGACCAGGTTATTGAAGGGCTTACAAAGTTGAGCGACGGCCTGGGTAATGCCGCGGACGGTGCGGGGCGCCTCGATGAGGGCGTCGGCAAGCTGCAAGAGGGCGGCGGGCGCGCGGTTGAGGGCATCAACAAGCTCGACAACGGTGCCGGCACGCTCAATAACGGCACGGCCGAGCTCCTCAACGGAACGACGCGGTTAAATGACGGCGTCGGGCGGTTGAATGACGGTGCGGGTCGGCTGAGCGATGGCGCCGCGCGCCTCGATGACGGCGCCTCTCAGCTTGCCGATGGCTCCGACAAGCTCCTTGCCGGTACCGGCCGCCTCGCCGATGGTGCAGGCCAGATCGATGCCGGGGTCAATCAGCTCACGGGTATGCTCATCCCCGTCCTGAAACAAGCCCAAGCCGTGGTGCCCGGTCTTAACCAGCTGGTAGACGTGCTGCGCGGGCTTGGCATGACCCAACAAGCAGACCAGCTTTATTCCCTCGTATCCAAGCTCGATCCCGCATCCAGTGGAAATATGGTGGGGCAGCTGGAGAAGCTTTCTGCAGGTACCGGCCAGCTGCACTACAACCTGTCCGATCCGCAATCGGAGTATCTCGGCGGACTTACTACGCTAAATGGCGGAGCACACCGCTTGTCCGATGGTATTAAGGAACTGCGCGGCGGAGTTGGCAAGCTCAGCGACGGTACCTCGCAGCTGCAGGACGGTGCGACCCGCCTGCAGGATGGTGCCTCTCGCCTCCACGATGGCACGGGAGCGCTCAAGGAGGGCACCGGCCGCCTGGCTGAAGGCGGAGCCGAGCTCAAGGGCGGCTTGGACCGCCTCAAGGAAGGCTCCGGCGAGCTATCCACGAAGCTTGCCGAAGGCGCCGCCAAGGCACCTACCATTTCCCGCCCAGAGGATTCCGCGCAAAATATAGCGGTTCCCATTAACTTCACCGCATCCAATGTCCACCCCGTGCAGACGGTGGTCAACCCAGCAGACCCGACCGAAAAGAATATTACCGGCGGCGCCTCCATGCTCTTCGTGCTTGTATTCGGCTTCCTCGTCATGCTGCTCTTGGCGATGACACTGCCGTACTACATGGCGCGCCGGGGAGCCCGCGTCACCAGCCCGGCCCGCAGCGTATTCGGCGCCTTTGCCGCGCTGACCGGCCTGAACTTCCTCATACTGGCGTTTATGGCCCTGATGTCTTCCACCCTGGGGTGGCAGCCGGCAAGCTGGTCCATGATCGCGCTCGTGCTCGCCGCGATTTCCGCCGTGGGTGCGGCGACCTACCAGTTCTTCCTGATTACCTTCGGGCGCAAGATCGGTTCGATCTTTGCAGCCGGCGCGTTCGCCCTGGGCGTGATGGTCTTTGGCGGGGTCTGGCCGGTCCTGGCGATTCCGCGCGCGCTCAGCCTGCTGCACCCTTTCCACCCGGTGTCCTACGCCAAGGACGCGTTCACCCGCGCTACCGACGGCATTCATGATGGCACCTTCTGGAGCAGTATCATTATCCTCTTTAGCATCACGGTGGGTGCCGTGGTGGCGTCGTACTTGGTCTTCCGGGCGCGATACCTGGGCACGGCAAAGATCCTCGATGAGCACCACTCCATCCTCCGCTCACCCATGCCTGCCTAAGGCGTGCTGAGTGTCCGGCTCGCCCCAGGTAGGGTAGTAAATCCGCGAAGTTGAGGAATTTGGAATTGGCCGGTTCCTATGGAAAGATAATCCATCGTTCTATGTAACGGGCACGAACCGGTCAGGCCTCCGGCCGCCAGGGTCCTCTGTCCCAAACTGAAAAGGAATATTGGTATGACCAACATTATCGACAAGGTCGATGCAGCGCAGCTGCGCGACGACATCCCGTCCTTCCGCCCCGGCGATACCCTCGACGTCAACGTCAAGGTTATTGAGGGTAACAACGAGCGTGCACAGCTCTTCAAGGGCATCTGCATCCGTCGCCAGGGCTCCGGTATCCGCGAGACCTTCACCGTGCGTAAGGTTTCCTTCGGTATCGGCGTAGAGCGTACCTTCCCGGTTCACTCCCCGAACCTCGAGTCCATCAAGGTCTCCCGCCGCGGCCGCGTTCGCCGTGCGAAGCTGTACTACCTGCGCGATCTGCGCGGCAAGAAGGCTCGCATCAAGGAGCGTCGCTAGTTCTAGCGCCCGCCCTGGGCAGCGCCTATCTCCCTTCCTTTCCTGCATGCACAATGCCGAAAAGGAAGGGAGATTTTTATTGTGCACTCCCCGAATCATTTCGATTTCCTGTGAATCGCCCCGCACTCACGAGAGCCAATCCGGATTGCGGGCACGCAGTTGCTAGGATCTGACGGGTGAATAACGAAAGCATCTCGCAGGGCAAAGAAGCGGCCGCGGAGGAAGCAACCACGGAGAAAAAACAAATGCCGTGGTGGCTGGAGACTCTCGTGGTCGTCGTCTCCGTGTTGGTGGTCGTGGGGCTATTCCAAAACTTCATCGGCCGCCAATACGTGATTCCCTCAGGATCCATGGAGCCGACGCTGCATGGCTGTGAGGGATGCACGAATGACCGCATCTTTACAGAAAAGGTCTCTTATTACGGCGATAAGGGTCCAGAGCCAGGCGATGTCGTGGTCTTTAAGGGCACCGACGACTGGAACGGGAGTTACGTCTCCCCGCGCTCATCCAATGCTGTCATTCACGGCATTCAGGATGCGCTGAGCTTTATCTCCTTGGCGCCACCAGATGAAAATACCCTGGTCAAGCGCGTTATCGCCACCGGTGGGCAGACGGTTTCCTGCCAAGAGGGCGATCCCGCCGTCATGGTGGATGGCAAGCCCATCAAGCAGGACTACGTGCAGGATCCGCCGACCTATCCGGTGGATGAATCGACCGGATCGGAAGCCTGCGGTGGCCCGTATTTCGGCCCAGTGAAGGTGCCTGAGGATAATATCTGGGTTATGGGGGATAACCGCACCGCATCTGCTGACTCGCGCTACCACATGGGCGATAACTTCCACGGCACGATCCCCGTAGATAACGTGCGCGGAAAGGTGCAGTTCGTATTCTGGCCGTTCAACCGCATTGGTGGGGTCGATGACCCAGACATCCAAAGCTAAACCACAGCAACAGCGCCTGCGCACGCGCGATTTCCTTGCGCCGGTCATAGGCGGCTTCGTGCTCCTAGTCTTATTGCAGGCTTTCGTGGGCAGGATGTATGTCATTCCCTCCGCGTCGATGGAACCCACGCTGCATGGCTGCACGGGCTGCGATAATGACCGCATCGCGGTGCAGAAGATGAGCTATTACTTCCACGACCCAGATCCGGGCGATGTCGTAGTATTTGAAGGCCCTGAGTCTTGGAATACGGAATTTGAGGTGCAGCGCTCCGATAACGTGCTGGTGCGCGGTGCCCAAAACGCCTTGGCGTCAGTGGGGCTTTTGCCCAATGGGGAAAATATCCTGGTCAAGCGCGTTATCGCCACCGAGGGTCAGACGGTCAAGTGCGAGGAGGGCGATTCCGCGGTGATGGTGGATGGTGCACCGATAGACCAGAGCTTCACGTTGGATCCTCCCGAGATCCCGGTCGATCCCGGCTCCGGCTCGCAGGCATGTGGCGGCGAGTACTTTGGCCCCGTGACCGTCCCGGAAGGCAATATGTGGGTCATGGGGGATAACCGCACCAATTCCCTGGATTCTCGCGCGCACATAGGCGATCACCTGCAAGGCACCGTGCCGGTAGACAATGTGCGCGGCAAGGTAGAAGCCGTGGTCCTACCCGTATCGCGCTTCGGCGGCATCGACGATCCGGATATCCAGGATGCGGCAGCTTAAGCAGCAGCGCACCTTTGAGGTAGCGCTGGCCCGGGCGGGGCTCGGCCCCGTCGCTGGGGTGGATGAAGCCGGCCGCGGCGCGTGCTGCGGCCCCATCACCATCGCCGCCTGCATCCTGCCCGAGCGCATCGTGGGCGAATTGGATACCTTAACCGATTCCAAAAAGCTCACGCCCCGCCAGCGCGAAAAGCTCTTTCCCATCATCAAAGACAAGGCTGTGGACTGGTCTGTGGTGCATATTGGTGCGGGGGACATCGACAAGCGCGGCATCCAGCACGCCAATACCTCAGGCATGCGCCGGGTGATAGCGCGCTTGGAACAGCGCCCGGGCTATGTGCTTTCCGATGCCCTCTTTATCCCCGGCCTCACCCAACCTCACCTGCCCATCATCGGCGGGGATGCGGCGGCGCGATGCATCGCGGCGGCAAGCGTGTTGGCCAAGGTCAGCCGGGACCACCTCATGCGGGATCTGGATAAGCGCTTTCCGGGCTATGGATTGGTTGGGCATAAGGGCTATGGCACTAAGGCGCACGAGGCCGCGATTGCCGCTTTGGGGGCGAGCCCGGAACACCGCATGAGCTACAGCAATGTGCAGCGCGCCCATGCCCAATTCACTGCGCGTGCCTAGCGAAATTTGTGGTTTCTGCGCGCTAAGCTAGGGCGAGCTATCCCATCTTTTGGAGGTCCAAGTGAGTGCAGAGGAACTCGAAAACTACGAGGCAGAGGTAGAGCTGTCCCTTTACCGCGAATATCGCGATGTCGTCAGCCAGTTTTCTTATGTCGTAGAAACCGAGCGCCGTTTCTACCTGGCCAATGCCGTAGAACTGATTCCCCATACCGCCGGGCCCGATGTGTACTACGAGGTGCGCATGTCCGATGCCTGGGTATGGGATATGTATCGTTCCGCGCGCTTTGTGCGCTACGTCCGCGTCATTACCTACAAGGACGTCAATATCGAGGAACTGGATAAGCCGGATTTCATCATGCCGGACTAGGGCTTAGCGCTCCTGTCAACTCGGCGCCCGCTCCATCCCGCCGCAGCTGTGGATAACTATTCGTGAAGCCAGAGTTATTCACATCTGCGGCGGTTTTCTGGTTTTCGGGCTTGTAGCCTGCCCGCATCCTGCGGTGTTCTGTGCGTGCAGTACAAACAGCACGAAAGAAGAGGACACCGCACATGCAATTTGCATCCGATAAACACTTGGCCACGAAACGCCCTCGGCATAGACAACAGCTAGGCAAGCGTGGCGAATCATTTGCCGCGCGCTACCTCCGCCAGCGCGGATCCGAGATCATCGCCGCCAACGTTAGCTACCGTGTGGGAGAAATCGATCTGATCGCCCGCGAGCCAGATGGAACCATCGTCTTTGTCGAGGTGAAAACCCGCTCTACAGCGAGCTTTGGCATAGCCGAGGCCGTAACCCCACACAAGCTTTCGCGCATGCGCAGGGCCGCTGTCCAATGGTTAGATGGCAAGCCGCTTTCCACGGTGCGCTTTGATGTCATAGCTCTCGTGGTCAAAGGCGAGGGTTTTGAGCTAGAGCACTTTACGGGGGTCGATGATGGCTCTCGGTAAATGTTTAGCAGTCTCCCTACACGGCGTGCTGGCCCGCGTTATCACCGTAGAAGCGAATGTGGGGCACGGGCTTCCCGGAATCCATGTGGTGGGACATGCGGATACTGCGATATCTGAATCCCGCGACCGCATCAAGACCGCAGCCGCGAATTCCCGCTTGCCATGGCCGAAAACCAAGGTCATCGTGTCCATGTCTCCAGCCTCTCTACCAAAATCGGGCTCCCACTTTGACCTGCCCATGGCCCTTGCGATTCTCGCCGCCCACATAGAACAACACGGCGCTGATTACGCGCGCTTCGTGCAGGCGCCCAGCCGGGTTCTCGAAGAAACCTTGGTGCTCGGGGAACTGGGCCTGGACGGCACGGTTAGAGCGGTACCCGGCATTATCCCAGCGCTTCTTGCCGCCCGCGAGGAGGGAATTACGACGCTGGTCATTCCGCCAGGAAATGCCGCCGAGGCCACCCTCGTGCCCGATATGAATGTGCTGGTTGCAGCTACGCTTTTTGATGCCTTTGCCTGGGCGCTAGGAGAGCGTGACCTGCCTCGCGCCGCCGAGTGCTGCTCCGACCAACCCGCACCGGCGCCCGCGCAGGAGCGCCTCGACTATTGCGATATAGCCGGCCAACACCATGCCAAATGGGCGGCAGAAGTCGCCGCCGCCGGTGGGCACCACCTGTTGATGATCGGCCCACCAGGCTCGGGAAAATCCATGATCGCCTCGCGCTTGCCCAGCATTCTTCCGGCGCTAAGCCCGGACCAGATGGTAGAAACCACCGCGGTCCACTCGCTCACGGGGACCCCCGGTGAAGTGGTCTCCCACGCGCCCTTCATCGCCCCGCACTCTTCGGTTACCCGTGCGGCGCTCCTTGGTGGTGGAAGCGGCCATCCTCGCCCAGGCGCGGTGAGCCTGGCCCATAAAGGGGTGCTCTTCCTCGATGAAGTCAGCGAGGTAAGCGCCCCGGTCCTCGACGGAATGCGCGCGCCTTTGGAAGAAGGCCATGTCCGCCTGGCACGCGCGCAGCAGGAGATTGACTACCCGGCGCGATTCCAACTGATTATGGCCGCCAACCCCTGTCGGTGCGCCGCCGAAGATCCCTCTAAATGCACCTGCAATCCGCATGACCGGCTTAATTATCTATCGAATCTGTCGGGGCCGTTGCGCGACCGCTTGGACATGGTGGTCACCCTCTCCGGACAGTCAGCCACCATCAATGCGGAGGGCGAAGAGTCATCTGCCGCCATTGCCGAGCGGGTCGCTGCGGCTCGCGACCGTGCCCGGGCGCGCTGGGCGGCCGACGGCATTCCGGCACGCGTTAACGGTGCCGTGCCCTCGTCCTATTTGCGCCGGCACCGCCCGGCTTCCGAGTCCGCGATGATCATGTTGTCTGCCTACCTTGCCGAGGGCGAGATTTCACAGCGCGGCATCGACCGCGTCCTGCGCGTGTCGTGGACCTTGGCGGATTTGCACGGCAGCTCCACACCCGATCTCGCGGAAGTGGGCCAAGCCCTCGATCTGCGTTCGAGCCAGACGGTGGGGAGGCTTTCGGCATGAGCGATCTTGATTTATCGACTCCACTTGCCACGTGGGTATATCTCAATCGTGTGGTAGAGGGCCCGTCTGCCTCCTTGCAGGCCTTGCTGGAGCACCATTCGGCAGAAGAGATTGCCCACGGGATTTATCACCGAGCCGATTGGATCGGGCCTCTTTTAGCACGCACGGCCTCGCGGTTTGATTGGGTGCGGCAAAAAGAAGATCTCGCTGCGGCAGAGCGCGTTGGGGCGCGCTTGATTACGGCCGATAGCCCGGAGTGGCCAGCAGTGGCATTTTCTTCTGCCTTTGGCTTCTACCAGAATGGCGCGGACGCGCCGGCCACATTCGATGAGCAAGCGGTGCCGCCGCATAGCTTGTGGGTACGCGGCTCAGCGCTGAAACCCGAGGTAGGGCAGGCCGTTGGAATCGTGGGCACGCGCGCCATTTCGCGCTACGGGTGGCAGGCAACCCAAAGCGTGGTCTCGGGCCTAGTCAACCATGAATGGACTATCGTCTCCGGCGGGGCTTTGGGAGTAGATACCGTGGCGCATGAGACCGCCTTGCACAACGCGGGTCGCACCGTCGCGGTCGCCGCGTGCGGAATCGATAAGAATTATCCGGCCCGCAACGGCGGACTCTTCGATCAGATAGCCGATAATGGCTGCATCGTCTCAGAATTCGCTCCAGAAACTGCACCCAAGCGACATCGCTTCCTCATTCGCAACCGCCTTGTTGCGGCGCTAAGCCAAGGAATCGTGGTCATGGAAGCGGCATATCGCTCGGGCGCGCTTAATACCCTCAACTGGGCAGAAGCCTTGGGGCGCGTTGCCATGGCGGTGCCGGGACCAATTACGACGAGCGGTTCGCTCGGGTGCCACCAGCGCATCCAGGACGGGCGGGCCCAGTTGGTCGCCAGCGCTGATGAAGTCCGCGCCCTGGTGGGTCGCGCCGGGACGGTTGATCCGGAGGCGCAGTATGAAATGAATTTTGCGGCGTCTTTAACGCAGCGATTATCGCGGAATGAGCTGCGGGTCTTTGACGCGACCCCGCCGCCGGGCAGCCCTCCGGCTACTGCTGAAGATATTGCGCGGGACGCGGGGTTCCGCCTGCCCCTCACCGTCCACTTATTGCTTGCCCTAGAGAAAATGTGTGTGATCGTGCGGGAAGGAAATAACTGGGTTCGCTTAGAGATGGGCTGAAAAGCAAGTAAACTCGTGGGGTATGAGTGATCAACAGAAGTCTGCAGAACGTCATGGCCCGGTCGGGCAGATGGATGAGGCAATCGAGGACTTTGCGGACTTCCAACTCCATGTCAAAGGCCGTGCGGAGGCCACGGTGCGTGGCTACCGCGCGGACTTAAAAAACCTGGCCCAAGACATCGATACATTTGCGGACTTTAACCTCAATAACCTGCGCCAGTGGCTAGGAAATGCGGTTGCAGAAGGAAAGGCGCGCGCAACGCTGGCGCGCAGGACTGCCTCAGTTAAAGCCTTTTCTACCTGGGCGGAAAGGGAAGGCTACCTCACCCGCGATGTTGCGGCACGATTGGTAACACCGAAGGTGGGCCAGCATCTCCCGACGGTGATGGCACCGCAGCAGGCGGGCGAACTTGTGGGCAATGCGGTTTCTGTCGATGAAGCGCATTTTCAGCGCGATAGCGCCATTTTGGAGGTGCTCTATGCCACCGGAATGCGCGTGGCGGAATTGGTCCGCCTCGATATAGAAGACGTGGACTTTAAGCGGTCCACCGCACGTGTTACCGGTAAGGGAAATAAGCAAAGGGTCGTGCCCTTCGGCGCTGCCGCAACCGATGCCCTGCAGCAGTGGTTAGACGGCGGGCGCAAAGAAATGGCGCGAGGAGATACCCGCGCCATCTTTGTAGGCAGCAGGGGAGCGCGCATTGACCAGCGCCAGGTGCGGCGCATCGTGGACAAAGCTGCCACGATTACCGGCACAAGCGGCCTAACACCTCACGGGGTGCGCCACCTTGCGGCTACACACCTCTTAGAAGGCGGCGCGGATTTGCGCGTGGTCCAAGAGTTACTGGGTCACTCGTCTTTGAGTACCACACAGATTTATACGCATGTTTCCGCAAAGCGGCTAAAGCAGGTCTATTCCCAGGCCCACCCGCGGGCCTGAGTGATTCTTATAAAGGCTTGAGCCGGATGACCGGCATATCCAGCAGGCTTAAGGGGTCGATGTAGCTGTCTTTGGCAATCCGCGCGCCCCAATGCAGCCCTGGTGTGCCGTCTACTGGGTGGCCGAGTTTGCCTATGGTTTGGCCCTCGTGCACCGCTTGGCCTTGGGTAACGCTCGCGTGCACGGGTTGATACGTGGTGCGAATGCCATCGGCATGGTCAATCGACACGACCGGAGTTCCTGCAACGGTGCCGACAAAAGCCACGGTGCCGGATTCGGCGGCGACGACTGGGCTGCCAATTCTTAGGGCCATATCGACGCCTCGGTGGCCCGCGCTCCACTTATGCTCGGGCTTATCAAACCCGCGCAGCACTCGCACCGGGCGCGGTTTACCCGAGGCGGGATCGACGTATGCGGCAGCGGGCGCCGCGCACAGTAGCACCAGCGCACCAGTGAGGATGGTGGCGAGGGTGGGGATAAGGGGGCATCGGCAAGCGGCGGTGTTTCGTGGTCGTGGCAATGGGTGCATGGGGCACAGTGTGGAGCGCTGCGGTCAATAATGCCCGGCGAAGGGTGGACCGGCTGTGGATAAACTAGCAGCGGTGGGGCGGAAGAAACTCGAGTGACAATCGAGGTGAAACGCCCAGAGAAACTTGTGGAAAAGTGCTCGTTCGGTTTGGAAAATCCAGCTGGCTGGGATTATTGTCTTCTATAGCAGTGTGTCCGCTGGGTGGTAACCATCACGGAGGCATTGACTACGCGCGACGAAGTTGTCGCATCCTGCATCAAGGGTGTGGCGGCCCGGCAGCTGACGTGGTCCTTGGAAACAAGGTGTTAGCAGGGCCTTCGTTGCTAGGGTGCGGAATAAAACACCGCACATTTGGAAAACCGAAAGACAATTAAAAGAAAGCGAGCGAATCATGGCAGTTGTAACCATGCGCGAGCTCCTCGACGCTGGTGTGCACTTTGGCCACCAGACCCGTCGCTGGAACCCGAAGATGCGTCGTTTCATCTTCACCGACCGTAACGGTATTTACATCATCGACCTGCAGCAGACGCTGACCTACATCGATGAGGCATACGAGTTCGTTAAGGAAACCGTCGCTCACGGTGGCACCATCCTTTTCGTTGGCACCAAGAAGCAGGCGCAGGAAGCAGTTGCTGAAGAAGCAACCCGCGTCGGCATGCCCTATGTCAACCACCGTTGGTTGGGCGGCATGCTCACCAACTTCCAGACCGTGTCCAAGCGTCTGAAGCGCATGAAGGAGCTTCAGGCTATGGATGAGCGCGAGGACGGCTACAAGGGCCGTACCAAGAAGGAAGTTCTGATGCTCAACCGCGAGCGCGCCAAGCTTGAGCGCGTTCTGGGCGGCATCTCCGAGATGGCCAAGACCCCATCCGCACTGTGGATTGTTGACACCAACAAGGAGCACATCGCGGTTAAGGAAGCTCACAAGCTGAACATCCCGGTTGTTGCCATCTTGGACACCAACTGCGACCCGGATGACGTTGACTTCCCGATTCCGGGCAACGATGACGCAATCCGTTCCACCAAGCTGCTGTCCGGCATCGTGGCTTCTGC
The DNA here is from genome assembly GCF_040225635.1 of Corynebacterium sp. KPL2830. Lineage (NCBI taxonomy): Bacteria > Bacillati > Actinomycetota > Actinomycetes > Mycobacteriales > Corynebacteriaceae > Corynebacterium > Corynebacterium sp. KPL2830. The sequence goes on from NZ_JBEHFR010000005.1 coordinate 14,439, forward strand.
CGTCGAAGAGGGCAAGAAGGCTCGCGAGGAGCGCCAGCTTGCAGCCGCTAAGGAAGCTGCCGGCGATTCCGCAGAGAAGGAACAGCGCGATGCTGAGGCTGCTGCAGCCGCATCCGATCCTGCTTCTGCAGAAAAGGCTGAGGAAGCACCCGCAGACAAGCCTGCACAGTAGGCCTGCCTCTTGTGAGGATTCTTTCTTAACTGCACTTAATTGAATACCCCACGCACATCTTGGTGTGGGGCAGCTAGGGAATAATTCCTGTACAAGGCTGTTTACCTAACCCCTACCACCGTGTGCTACGGCGGTGGGGGTTACTTTTATCTATGCTGGAGGCGGCTAAAACTAGCCTCCGTACAATCGCATTGATGAAGGAAACTGGGGTAGATACCCCCACCCAAAGACGGCGCGAGACCGCTTCTTCGGCTACGCTGTCTCAACGAACACTGATTGATTTTTCAAGGAGGATCGCCCTAACTATGGCGAACTACACTGCTGCAGACGTGAAGGCACTGCGCGAAGCAACTGGCTCCGGCATGCTCGATTGCAAGAAGGCCCTGGAAGAAAACGGCGGCGACTACGACAAGGCCGTTGAATTCCTGCGCATCAAGGGCGCTAAGAATGTGTCCAAGCGCGCTGACCGCGAGGCTACCGAGGGGCTCGTTGCCGTATCCGGCAACACCATGGTTGAAATCAACTGCGAAACCGACTTCGTGGCAAAGAACGAGGGCTTCCAGTCCTTCGCTAACAAGATTGTTGAAGCTGCAGCCGCAGCCAAGGCTAACTCCCCGGAAGAACTCAACAACGTAGAGATCGAAGGCCAGAAGGTCTCCGAGTTCGTTGACCAGGAGTCCGCAAAGACCGGTGAGAAGCTGCAGGCACGTCGTGCAGTCACCGTCGATGGCGACAATGTTGCTGTCTACCTGCACCAGCGCTCCGCTGACCTGCCTCCTGCAGTCGGTGTCTTGGTTTCCTACGAAGGCAACAAGGAAGGCGCACACGCTGCCGCTCTGCAGATTGCAGCTATGAATGCCGAGTACCTGAAGCGCGAAGACGTTCCTGCAGAGATCGTCGAGAAGGAGCGCTCCATCGCTGAGGCCACCACTCGCGAGGAGGGCAAGCCTGAGGCTGCTCTTCCGAAGATCGTCGAAGGCCGCCTGAACGGCTTCTACAAGTCCGTTGTCTTGCTGGAGCAGGCTTCCTTGTCCGATAACAAGAAGACCGTCAAGCAAGTCGCTGAAGAGGCCGGCACCACCATCACCGGCTTCGTCCGCTACGAGGTTGGTGCTTAATTCAAAGCCCGCTTTTTAGCCATTAAAGCCCACGGGAGGAATACCCTCTCGGTGGGCTTTTCTGCTGTCTAGGGACACTGGGGAAGCGGTGGCCGATGGCCTGCGGTGCGGTGTGGGGGAAGCCGCGGCAGTGTGGGTAAGATGGAACAGAAATAAAATCAGCCCGCGCAAAAGGAGACGATGAAGGCGTGACTTCTGCAGACGAAAAGCGAACCGGATACAAACGAGTAATGCTGAAACTCGGCGGCGAAATGTTTGGCGGCGGCAAAGTCGGAATTGACCCGGACGTTGTCGAAAATGTAGCTCGCCAGATCGCTGAAGTGGCTGAGCAGGGGATCGAAATCGCCGTGGTGATCGGCGGCGGCAACTTCTTCCGCGGTGCAGAGCTCTCGCAGCGCGGAATGGACCGCGCCCGCTCTGACTACATGGGAATGCTGGGCACGGTCATGAACTCGTTGGCCCTGCAGGATTTCTTGAAGCAAAAGGGCGTTGATTGCCGCGTGCAAACATCTATCAACATGGCGCAAATCGCCGAGCCGTACCTGCCATTGCGCGCTGACCGCCACCTAGAGAAGGGCCGCGTGGTTATCTTCGGTGCCGGCATGGGCATGCCGTACTTCTCCACGGACACCACTGCCGCGCAGCGCGCACTGGAGATCGGCGCCGATGTTCTCTTCTTGGCCAAGGGCGTCGATGGTGTGTACTCCGATGACCCGCGCACGAACCCCGATGCGGAGCTCTACACCCAAATTACTCCGCGCGAGGTTATTGAAAAGGGCCTCAAAGTTGCCGATGCAACCGCCTTTAGCCTGTGCATGGACAATGACATGCCGATCTTGGTCTTCAACCTCTTGGAAGAGGGAAATATCGCCCGCGCGGCCAGCGGCCAGGTTATCGGCACGCTGGTGCAGTCCTAATTCTAAAACGGCACAGAACCTGCTACCTTTTATACAGCTACCCCTCAACGTTGAAGGATGATTCAGCCTCATGATCGATGACATTCAGCTCGAAGCCGAAGAGCACATGACCGCTTCCGTCGAGCACACCCGCGAGCAGCTGGTGACCATTCGTACCGGACGCGCGAACCCGGCGATGTTCAACGGGCTCATCGCAGAGTACTACGGTGCGCCGACCCCGATTACTCAGATGGCTACCATCTCCGTGCCAGAGCCGCGCATGCTGCTCATTAAGCCATACGAGCAGTCCATGATCCAAGAGATTGAAAACTCCATCCGCAATTCGGATTTGGGCGTTAACCCCACCAACGATGGTCACGTATTGCGTGTGACCGTTCCCCAGCTGACCGAGGAACGCCGTAAAGAAATGGTCAAGCTTGCCAAGAGCAAGGGCGAGGACGGCAAGATTGCAATCCGCAATATCCGCCGCAAGGCCATGGAACAGCTGAAGAAGCTCCAAAAGGATGGCGAAGAGGGCGAGGATGAGGTCCTTGCCGCAGAAAAGGAAATGGAAAAGATTACCGCTGGCTACGTCGAGCAGGTTGACAAGCTAGTGGAAAACAAGGAATCCGAATTGATGGAGGTCTAGGCCTTATCCGCTGCCGCCGCGCCCAATAGGCCGGCGGCGCTTTTCTATACGTAGTATTTTTGTATAGGAAATAGATAAGCCCCGCGACGCGCATAAAAAGCCAATGGAAAGGAGCCGGTCACGGTGAGTGACGCCTTGAACCGCCGATTGCCGCAGCCGAAAAATGGTCCCGGCCGTGACTTACCGGCGGCTATTGGAGTAGGCGTGGGGCTCGGCGCCCTCGTCGTCCTCGCCGTGTGGGCTGGCCCCTTGGCCTGGTATGCGGTGGTAGCCGTCGCGGTCGGCGGGGCCATGTGGGAAGTTCTTACCCGCTTGCGGGAGAACTCGTACTATATCCCGCGCACCCTGTTAATTATTTTGGGCCAGGCCATGGTGTGGATTTCTTGGCCGCTGGGTGCGCCCGGCCTCGTGGCCGTCTATGTCACCGCCGTGCTCATTTTGATGTTCGGCAGGCTGTTTCATAACGGGCGGCATCGCCCACCCATCAATTACCTGCGGGACATGTCCGTCGGTATCTTCGTGCTGACGTGGATTCCGCTATTCGCGACCTTTGCGGCGATGCTGTCTTTGATTTCCACCCCGGTGGCCAGCGGTGCCGCTTCCATCGTGGTCTTTATGCTGTGCGTGGTTGCCTCCGATACGGGCGGCTATATCGTCGGCGTGATGTTCGGATCGCACCCAATGGCACCGGCCGTGAGCCCGAAGAAATCTTGGGAGGGCTTTTGCGGCTCCATTGCCTTCGGCATCATCGTTGGAGCGCTTTCCGTCCACTTCCTCTTGCACCACTCGGCGTGGGTAGGTGCTTTGATGGGCCTAGGCCTTGTCATTTGCGCCTCGCTGGGTGACTTGGTGGAATCGCAATTTAAACGAGAGCTGGGCATTAAAGATATGTCCCACATACTCCCCGGACACGGTGGCCTTATGGACCGCCTCGATGGCATGCTTCCCTCCGCCATGGTTACTTGGGTGGCCATGAGTTTTATGGCCAATTTTGCGGTTTAATCCGGGCTGAAGCAGCCGCGTGCCAGAGGGTGCTGAATATAAAACCGCCGCTTCCCACTACCTAGACAGAATAAGGTTCTAGGCGGGGAGAGCGGCGGTGGGGAGCTCTTTAGCCTTAGGCTTGCTTGCGCAATTGGCGGCGCAATTCCAGCATGCGCCACACACCTACCAGCGCCATGATGAGCGCGCCGCCGATGGTAAACATCAGATAGGCAATGCCCGCTGGGAACTGGCCCGACCAGCCGAGGAAGTTCATTGGAACTTCTTGCTGGTTTTGCATTATGAAGATGATCAACACGATTAGCAAGAGGAAACCGACAATGAGTGCTGCCCAAGTGCTAGCGGCAAAAGAACCTTGGGCTTTTTGCGAGGCGGCAGCAGGCTCGGTGGTGCCGGCGCCGGTGGAGACTTCTTTGCTTCCAGTCTCAGCCAGAGCGGCATTATCGCCTGCCGCGGTGGCCTCGTTATCGGAGGTGGAAAAGTCATCTTCGGGGTATTTCGGATTGGTCATATGTCCATTATTTATGTAAACCGTTCTAAAATTCCACTTGGCTATAAAATGAGGCGCTCCCAATTGGAAAATTTCCGGTAAACCGTGGAAAGATGGGCACCATTATGGCTCAACCAGTAAAACTTAACTTCTCTGCGCCGCGTCGCGGACTGCCACCCAAGCACTTTGCGGACCTCTCTGAAAGCGAGCGCATTGAAAAGCTCGCAGACATCGGCCTACCTAAATTCCGCGCTAAGCAAATAGCAAAGCACTACTACGAGCATTTCACTGACGATGTCGAAGAGATGACGGACATCCCCGCTGGCAAGCGTGAGGAGGTCAAAGAGGCCTTATTCCCTGAGCTCATGAAGCCTATTCGTACGACTTCTACCGATGATGGGGAGACCACTAAGTCCCTGTGGCGCTTGCACGATGGCACCCTTCTGGAGTCCGTCCTGATGCGGTACCCCGGCCGCGCTACGTTGTGCATTTCTTCCCAGGCTGGCTGCGGAATGGCCTGCCCGTTTTGCGCCACCGGCCAGGGCGGACTCGACCGCAACCTTTCTACTGGCGAAATCGTCGAACAGTTCCGCCATGCAGCCGCAGCGATGGCGGCCGAAGGCGGGCGCCTGTCCAACGTGGTGTTCATGGGCATGGGCGAGCCGCTGGCAAACTACAAACGCGTGGTCCAGGCGGTGCGCCAGATCACCGGCCAAGAGGGAACGGGCTTTGGGCTCTCGCAGCGCAATGTGACCGTATCTACCGTGGGCTTGGCACCCGCTATTCGCAAACTCGCGGACGAAGACCTTGCCTGCACGCTTGCGGTGTCGCTGCACACGCCGGATGATGAGCTGCGCGATAGCTTGGTTCCGGTAAATAACCGCTGGTCCGTCGATGAGGTCCTCGATGCCGCACGGTACTACGCCGATAAATCCGCCCGCCGCGTGTCAATCGAGTACGCCCTTATTCGGGATAAGAATGACCAGGATTTCCGCGCCGATATGCTAGGCCGCAAGTTGCACCAGAAGCTCGGCTCCAAGGTGCACGTTAACGTGATCCCTCTTAACCCGACCCCTGGCTCGGAGTGGGACGCAGCTCCTAAGACGCGGCTTGATGAATTCGTGCGCCGCGTCCAAGCACAAGGAGTGCCGTGCACTGTGCGCGATACTAAGGGCGATGAAATCGCGGCAGCCTGTGGCCAACTTGCCGCCGATGAACGAGAAGACATGTCGGCCTAAGAGCCCGCTGTCACAGCCACCTAGGCATTTTTGGATAAGTGCTTAGGTGGTTTTCTCGTTGTATTCTGCGTTTACACGTGCGGTGCAGTCAAACGCAGTACGGCTACGTACCCGGTAAAACCACAAAACCGCCGAGCCCCTCGCATTAAGGCGGCCCGGCGAGTTTCCGTAGCTAGGATTACAGCGCGTGCTTGCCGGAGCTTACCTCGGCAGCGTCGGACGCGGAGTCAACACGCAGGTGGGATACGCGGGAAGGCTCGATATTCAACGCGCGCAGCTGGGAGTCGGTCAACTCGGTGTAGGCACCGGAAACGGTCTTCTGATCATAAATCCAGTCACGTTGTTGGTGGCCGGCCGGCTTATTATTAGAGGTGATGGTGCGCACCTGGTTGAGCTTCGGCTCGAAGGTGAAGATGAGCAGGCCCACGACCAAAAGGACGGTCAGGGTAACCAGCCAGACGGTCTCCACGTGGCCCTTGTGGTTACCAAAGTTGAAACCAATCATGAAAATCACGGAGATCCAACCCGCGATTTGCACACCAGAGCGGCTGATGCGGGACCAACCGAAGCCTGCGGATGGAACATCTTCGGTAGAAACACCGTCATAAACCTGCGGTACCGGCTTGTGGGAAGACACTTGCTCTCCTTCGCTATCGCGTGTGTCCTTTTATCGAGGGGCACACCAATGCCATTTGACTGCCTACTATTTTAAAACATCGTGGCTGCAAAGGCGATTAAACACCCCCGCCTTCTTGCCCGGATCCACCCCATAGCCGGGCGGTGCAAATGACCGCTAGGGTAGAGGCGTGACTACTCAGCGAATACTTATTCTCGGCTCCACCGGCTCTATTGGCGCGCAAGCATTAGAAGTAATTGCGGATAATCCCGATAAGTTTGAGGTCGTGGGCATTGCTGCGGGCGGCTCTAATCCGCAGCAGATCATTGAGCAGGCCCGCGCCTTCCACCTTTCGTTTGACCACATTGCCGTAGCACAGCCTGCGGCGGCTGCGGAAGTTTCTGCGGCTTTAGGCGGCACAGTGGTTTCTGGCGATGGTGCAGCCGAAGAGCTGGTGCGCTCGGTTCCTGCCGATACCGTGCTCAATGCCTTGGTGGGTTCCCTCGGGCTCAAAGCCACTCTGGCGACGGTAGACATGGGCGAGTACCTCGCGCTTGCGAATAAGGAGTCCTTGGTTGCCGGCGGGACCTTGGTCACGAAATCCGCACGGCCAGGCCAAATCATCCCCGTGGATTCGGAGCACTCTGCAATGGCGCAATGCCTGCGCGCGGGCGAGGAAGGCGAGCTGGCCAAGCTCGTTCTCACGGCCTCGGGCGGCCCCTTCCGCGGTCAGACGCGTGAGCAGATGTGGGACGTTACCCCGCACCAAGCCGCGCAGCACCCCACGTGGTCCATGGGGCAGATGAATACGCTGAATTCCGCCACCTTGATCAATAAGGGGCTCGAGCTCATCGAAGCGACGTTGCTTTTTGACATTGAGCCAGAGCGCATCGATGTCACGGTTCACCCGCAGTCGGTCATTCACTCGATGGCCACTTTTAAAGATGGCTGCACTATCGCCCAGGCCTCTCCGCCATCGATGAAGCTGCCCATCTCCCTGGCGCTGAATTGGCCCCAGCGTGTGCCGGGGGCGCAGCCGGCCCTCGATTTTTCCCAAGCGCATACGTGGCATTTTGAGCCGCTTGATGATGTCTCTTTTCCCGCCGTATCCCTCGCCCGCGAGGCTGCGGCGCAGGGAACTGGAGTGATTTATAACGCTGCCAATGAAGAGGCCGCGGCGGCCTTTCTGGCTGGGCGTATCCACTTCCCAGAGATTGTTGATGTTGTAGGCGAGATCCTCGGGGAGTCTTCCCAGTTTGCTGGTGTAGTCTCTACCCTCGATGAAATCCTCGCCGTAGAGGGTGAGGCTCGCAGGCGTGCGAATGCGCGCATTGACCGTTTAGCTGACTAGAAAGCTTTCTTTAATGGCAAATTTGCTGGGCATAGTGTTTTTCGCCCTTGGCATTGGGCTGACCGTGGCACTCCATGAGGCGGGGCATATGTTTACAGCCCGCGCCTTTGGTATGCGGGTGCGGCGCTATTTTATCGGCTTTGGCCCGCGCGTCTTCTCCTTCCGCAAGGGGCATACCGAATACGGGCTTGCCGCGTTCCCGGTGGGTGGATTTTGCGATATCGCCGGGATGACCGCGCAGGATGAATTCCTCACGGAGGAAGAAAAGCCCTTTGCGATGTATAAAAAGCCATGGTGGCAGCGCATCATCGTCCTCGCAGGCGGTATTGGGGTCAACCTTATTCTCGGTTTTGTCATCTTGTATTTCGTGGCGATGACTGCGGGGCTACCCAACCCAGATGCCGATGTGCGCCCGCGGGTAGGGGATGTAACCTGCACCGCTGACCAAAAAGAAAACCAGGAGCTGGAATCGTGCACTGGGAACGGGCCCGCTGGTAAGGCCGGTGTCCAGGAAGGCGATATCATTCTCGCGCTCGATGGCGAGCACCTTGATTCCTTTACGCAATTGCGCGATGAGGTCATGCAGCGCCCCGGCGAGACCGTGACGCTTACCGTAGAGCGAGACGGTGAGGAAAAAGACTTCTCCATCGAATTGGAAACGGTCAAGCGCCTGAATCAACAGGGCGACTTGGTCGACGCCGGTTCGATCGGGCTGAGCAATGAGGTCCTCGACATCGTCGAGAAGTATTCAGCAACGCAGGCGGTTCCCGCAACGTGGCATTTCACCACCTATTCGCTCGAGGCCACGGTGGAGGGAATCAAACAATTCCCCGCTAAGGTACCGGGCGTGGTGGCCTCCATCTTTGGCCACGAGCGGGATGTCAACGGGCCGATGTCTGTCGTCGGTGCATCGCGGGTTGGTGGCGAACTCGTGGAGCGTTCCCTGTGGGCATCGTTCTTCATGATGCTGGCGACGCTGAACTTCTTCCTTGCTCTGTTTAATCTCATTCCGCTGCCGCCCTTTGACGGCGGCCATATCGCGGTCATCTTGTATGAGAAGATCCGCGATGGCGTTCGGAAACTGATGGGCAAGCAGCCGCTGGGTCCGGCCGATTACACCAAGCTTATGCCCATCACCTATGTCATGGCGGCCTTACTTATGGCGCTGGGCGTAGTGATAATCATCGCGGATGTGGTCAATCCGATCAGGCTATTTGGCTAGGTTCGTTAGCCCCTGTGCCCGCCGCGCGGCGTGAGTAGAGCGCCCAACGCTTAGCGCACGTGTGCAGCGCGAGCGCGCACTTTAGCGCTTAACCATCTAGTGCTAGAGTGGGGACGTTCAACACTTATTGTGCAATAACATTTAGCAACGAGCCACGAGCTAGAAATAAGGAGCATTCATGTCTAGTCCTATTGGTCTAGGAATTCCTGACGGGCCTCCGCCAGTATTGCACCCGCGCCGGAAAACGCGGCAATTGCACGTAGGCCCAGTGGGCGTTGGTTCTGACTACCCAATTTCGGTGCAGTCGATGACTAATACCAAGACCCATGACATCAACGGCACCCTGCAGCAAATCGCACAGCTTACTGCCTCTGGCTGCGATATCGTGCGCGTGGCCTGCCCAAAGCCGGTGGATGCGGAGGCGCTGCCGGCCATCGCCAAGAAATCCCCGATCCCGGTCATCGCGGATATCCACTTCCAGCCCAAGTACATCTTCCAGGCTATCGATGCTGGCTGCGCGGCAATTCGCGTCAACCCCGGCAACATTCGTGAATTTGATGGCCGCGTTAAGGAAGTGGCGAAGGCCGCTGGCGATGCGGGAATCCCCATCCGCATCGGCGTCAATGGCGGTTCGCTGGATAAGCGCCTGTTGGAAAAGTACGGCAAAGCCACCCCAGAGGCGCTCGTGGAGTCCGCTATCTGGGAGGCGGGCCTGTTTGAGGAGCACGGCTTTGGCGATATCGCCATCTCCGTTAAGCACTCTGACCCAGTCCTGATGGTGGAGGCCTACCGCCAGCTGGCTGCGCAGACCGATTACCCACTGCACTTGGGTGTGACGGAAGCGGGCCCGAAGTTCATGGGCACCATTAAGTCCTCCGTCGCTTTCGGCGCCCTTTTGGCAGAAGGCATCGGCGATACGATTCGCGTCTCGCTGTCCGCCCCGCCGGAAGAAGAGGTCAAGGTGGGAGACCAGATTCTCCAGTCCTTCAACTTGCGGCCGCGCAAGCTGGAAATCGTGTCCTGCCCGTCGTGCGGCCGCGCGCAGGTGGACGTGTACAAGCTGGCGGAAGAAGTTACCGCCGGCCTCGAGGGCATGGAATTTCCCATTCGCGTTGCCGTCATGGGTTGCGTCGTCAACGGCCCAGGCGAGGCCCGTGACGCAGACTTGGGCGTGGCGTCCGGCAACGGCAAGGGCCAGATCTTCGTCAAGGGCGAAGTGGTGCGCACCGTGCCGGAAGACAAGATCGTGGAAACCCTCATTGAAGAGGCAATGCGCATTGCAGATGAGCAAGGTCTCGAAGCCGTGGACGGCGCTAAGGCCGATGTCCGCGTGACGCAGTAAGCCGCATTCTTCAACGCGCTAATTTTTAATGGACTGCCCCGCACCTCGGTGTGGGGCAGTCTTTTTTGCTGCATGCGCTGCTAATGTGCCAAAGCATGAAGAAGTTATTCGCACTGGTTGCTACAGTCTCGCTTACTGCAACTGGTGTGGTTGCTTGTACCCCTAAGCCCGTATCTGCACAGCCGGTGGCAGAAGAGTTCATTGAAGGCATGGAGAGCCGAAATAACGAGGGCTTGGAGGAGCTTACGGATTCCCCCGATGACGCCACGCAGGCCCTCGATGATACTTATTCGGGCTTGCAGGCAGAGGGCCTCGATATTGAACTCGAGGGGGTAAAGCAGGACGAAACCGTGGCCACGGCGGATTATAAGGTCACGTGGGATCTGCCCAAGGACCGCAGCCTGAGCTATACCACGCAGATGACCTTGACCAAGGCCGAAGATGAGTGGACGGTGCGGTGGAAGCCCAGCATTATTCACCCGGACTTGGGCGCGCACCAGCACTTGGAGCTGCGCGCCTTGGAAGCCACGCGCGCCAGCGTCGTCTCCTCCAACGGGGTGGAGCTGATGAGCCCCGGGTTGAATTACCGCGTCATCGTGGATACGAGCTCGCTTTCCGATGTCCGCCCCACTGCCTCCAAGGTCAGCAGCGCCCTTGCTGCGGCGCACCGCGAGGACGACTCGATCGCGGAGGTGGACGCCAAAGAGCTCGCCGAAAAGCTAGAAAAGGCAGATTCTGCCTATTCGGTGGGCCTTTATACAGAAGAGCAGGAGTCCGTCATCCGCGCCAAGATGGAGGGGATGGACGGCGTCCGCATTAATGAAGAACCCGCGCTGGTGACCCGGGACCGCGGCCTCGCACCCGATCTCTTATCGCGCGTGCGCTCGGCCGTCAATGACGAGCTCGACGGCGAGACCGGCTGGTCCATTGCCGTCGTCAATGAGAACGGTGCGGCGCTTTCCGATGTCGAAAAGCATGCGCCCGAGGCCGCCCCTTCCATCAAGGTTGGCTTGGATTATGACGTCCAACGCGCGGCCCAAGAGGCAGTGGATCAGCGCTCGGACGCCCAGGCCATGCTGGTGGCCATCCGGCCTTCCAATGGCGATATCCTGGCTGTAGCGCAGACCGAAAAGGCGGACGAAGACGGCGACGTCGCCTTGCAAGGCCAATACCCGCCCGGCTCGGTTTTCAAGATCCTTACCGCCGCTGCGGGCGTGGAAAAGCAAGACCTGAACACGGATACCATCGTTCCGTGCCCTGGCACGATGGATATCTATGGCCGCGTGGTGACCAACTACAACGCGTTCTCGCTCGGCAATGTGCCGTTAAGCCGGGCCTTCGCCCAATCGTGCAATACCACCTTCGCGGATATTTCTACCAAGCTGGCACCCGGTGAGTTGAAGGAGACCGGCAAGAAGTTTGGCTTCGGGGTGGATTATGAAATCCCCGGGCTCACCACTACGACCGGCTCGATTCCGGAGGGCAAGGAAGTACTGGAGCGCACCGAAGCCGGTTATGGTCAGGGCCACGACCTTGCCAGCCCGTTCGGCATGGCTATGGTTTCTGCCTCTGTGGCGGCGGGAAAGACCCCAACGCCGAAGCTTATTGAGGGCCGCGAGACCAAGGCCTCGGAGAAGCCGGCGCAGATTTCTGAGGACGTGTTGAATAACGTGCGCGGCATGATGCGCCAGGTGGTCACCAGCGGTACCGCTCGCGGAATACAAGCAGGCGGAACCATTTACGGCAAGACTGGTGAGGCCGAGATCAATGAAGGCTCGCACGCGTGGTTTACGGGCTACCGGGAAGAAGACGATATCGCCTTCGCCACGCTCGTCGTGCTGGGCGGTGGCTCTGAATCCTCGGTAGCCATTACGGATAACTTCTTGCGGAAGCTGGATGATTACCGCTCGCGTCCCAATGATGGCCCAGCGCCGATGGTCGAATAATCCGCAGCCTCGGACGCGATACCCGGATACTGCGCTACGCGGTATGAGGACTACCATGGGCAATTATGAGTACTCGTGGAAAATTGAAGCCAGGTAAGCCAACCCCCATCCGGCCCGTGCCAGACGACATCGAGCGCCCGGAATATGTGTGGAAAGATGAGGTACAAGAGGCCATTGGTGAGTCTTTTGTACAGTCCCCTGAAGTGATTGAGAAGATGCGGGAGGCCTGCAAGATTGCGGCCAACGCGCTGAAGGAAGCCGGCAAGGCCGTAAAGCCTGGCGTAACGACGGATGAGGTCGACCGCGTGGCGCACGAGTATATGTGTGACCACGGTGCGTACCCGTCCACCCTGGGATACCGGGGATTTACCAAGGGCACCTGTGTATCGCTTAATGAAATCGTCTGCCACGGCATTCCGGATACCACCGTGATTGAAGAAGGTGACATCGTCAATATCGATGTCACCGCTTATAAAAACGGCGTGCACGGCGATAATAACGCCACCTTCTTGGCCGGTGACGTATCAGAGGAGCACCGCCTATTAGTAGAGCGCACCAAAGAGGCAACGATGCGCGGCATTAAGGCCGCAAAGCCTGGCCGCGAGATTAACGTTATCGGCCGCGTTATCGAGTCATATGCCAAGCGCTTTGGCTACAACGTTGTACGCGATTTCACCGGTCACGGTGTAGGACCCACCTTCCACAATGGGCTAGTGGTTTTACACCACGATTCCACCACGTACCGCGATATCTTGGAACCGGGCATGACCTTGACGGTAGAGCCGATGATCAATCTTGGTTCGCTGGATTACGATATTTGGGATGATGACTGGACCGTGCAGAACCGGGACGGTAAGTTCACCGCCCAGTTCGAGCACACCTTGGTCATCACCGATGATGGCAATGAAATTCTGACTATCCCCGATGAGGATTAATCGCCAGGGTCTTTCTTAAAAAGGCTCTAGACACGGCGAAAGCCGCCTCCTTTACCACTCGCGTGAATGACTGCGCGTAGCTTAGGGAGGCGGCTTTAGCTATGGGACTTTTGGGGGCTTAGTCCCACTCGAGACCCAAGATGGCGTTTTCTACGACCTCAGGCAGGGCTGGGTGGATCCAGTACTGCTTGCGGGCAAAGTCCCGCAGGTCGATCTCGTAGGTCAGCACGGTGATCAGCTGCTGGATCAGGGTGGAAGCCTGCGGGCCCATCAAGTGGGCGCCGAGGAGCTGGCCCGTCTTGCGGTCCGCAATCAGCTTGCAAATACCCGTGGTATCTTCCATGGCCCAGCCGTAGGCCACGTCGCCGAAGTTCTGAATCTTTACGGTGACATCGAAGCCCTGCTCCCGCGCTTCTTCTTCCTTCAAGCCCACAGTGGCGATCTGCGGGTGGGTGAAGATGGCGGCAGGAACGTTGTCATGCGGAAGCTCCTGCAGGTCCTCTGGGTGGAGCAGGTTGTGCTGGATGGTGCGGGCTTCGGCGTTGGCGACGTGCTTGAGCATGTAGGGCGAAGAGACATCGCCAAGCGCCCAGACGCCTTCTGCATCCGTGAGGCCATGCGCATCGGTGGAAATGCGGCCATTGTCCAGCAGCTTGATGCCGGCCTTGTCCACATCCATGAGATCGCCATTTGGCTTGCGGCCGGTGGCTACCAGGATGGCGTCTGCCTCGAGGCTCTCGCCATTATCGAGCTCCAGCTTTACGCCCTTGTCGGTTTCTTCCAGCTTGGTGCCATTAGCAATCCGCACATCGAAACGCTCGCGGGCAAGCTCGTTGAAGCGCGAGGAGATATCGGAATCGAGGTGGCGCAGCAAGGTCTCGCTGCGGTTGACCACGGTGACCTTGGTGCCGAGGCCATCGAAGACGTGGGCAAATTCCATAGCGATATAGCCGCCGCCCACGATGATCAGGCTTTCTGGTTGGCGGTCCATCCGCATGATGTCTTCGTTGGTGTAGTACTTCACCCCGGAATTGGCGTAGACCTCAGGGATTACCGGGCGGGAGCCGGTAGCAACAACGATCTGGTCGGCGCTGATGACGTGATCGCCGGTCTGGAGGGTTTTAGGCCCAACGAAGCGAGCGTGCTCATCGTAGACGGTGATATTCGGGGTCTTGTCGCCCCGGCGGTAGTCTTCGCCGCTTTGGGCGATCTGGTCGATGCGGTTGTGGAAAACGCGCTCCACAATCGAGTTCCACTCCACGTTGTTGACCTGGGCATCGATGCCAAGGCGCTCGCCTTCGCGGGCTGCGAGGGCGACATCGGCCGCGTAGACGTACATCTTGGTGGGGATGCAGCCGACATTCAGGCAGGTGCCACCGAATCGGCCCTTTTCAATAATGGCAATCTTCTTATCGTGAAAGTCGCGGTTGGCAATGGAGTTGCCGGAACCGGTGCCGATGATGATGAGGTCGTAGTGTTCCTCAGCGGCCGGAGTATTTGCTGTATCAATTGTGGTCATATCTGTACCTTAATCCATGTGTCCAATTTGGGTATTTATGCTGGTGTGGGCGCTTCCACGATGGTGGGAAGCCACGCATCGCACGCTGCGAAGGCCTCCTCTAGGGGGCGGGGGAGGGATAAAAAGACATCGTGGCGCGCACCTTCGATGGAACGCAGCGTGTAATGCGCATTGAGTTCTTTTGCCCACCGTCGGGTCTGTGTAACATCGATGATGCAATCGGCATGATTGACCGCATCGCAGTAGGGCGTGCCTAATAGCGAGCGGGTAGATTGCAGCGTCAATACGGGGACCCCGGCATTAATGCGCCCGCTGTGTATGGCATCGAAACCGTGGAAGACGGCGGCCAGCCAGCCGATATATTTCTTATGCCCGGCTAGGGGTTTCATGCTGAGGTCATAGTCCCACTCGCCGTAGAAATCACTGTGCACCGATTCGCCATAGGCGGTGAGATTGCCCCCAGGCAAGGCGGTCTTGGGTGCGATTTTGGCGGTGGAATATATCGCTGGCTTCAGCGCGGACACCGCCCAGCCGGGAACGCCCATCATGTCGAGCCAAGGGCTATTGAGGATTAGTCCTTTCAGGTGGGAGAATCGCTCCGGATCATGGCGGCGTAAAAAGTCCATCCACAGTGGCGCAATCAGGCCACCGGTGGAGTGGGCCATAACGAATACTTTGTCGTTTGCGATGGCATCGAGGGCCGCGGAAAGATCCGCGTTATATAAGGACAAATCCGAAACGTAGTGCCAGGACTGGCCCGGGCGGTGCGAGCGGCCGCATTTGCGGAGATCGACCGCGTAGAAATCGTAGCCTTGTGCCGCAAAGTGCTGTGCGACGTGCGTTTGGAAGAAGTAGTCAGTCATCCCGTGCAGCCATACCAAGGCCGGGCGGGAAGTGTGGGAAGGCGAGGAAGAATCGGCAGAGCCCGCCGCCGCGGAGCCTTCAGCCGAGCCTGGCATGTAGCGGACGAGGGTGGTGACAACTTCCCCCTCGCCATCGGGATCGGGACCAAGGTCGAGGGTGGCTGATTGAAAATCGGGGCCGAGCATATCGGGCCCCCATGACGGAGTTGCTGTAGCCATGACACGAGTCTAGTCAACTCTAGGGGCTCGCTACGGGAGCTGCGTGACCTGCCATTATTTCCGCACAATGTGAAGTGTATTACACGACGTCCTATATTGTGGTGACCAGGGTGGGGGAGAAAAACCAATCGAGAAAAGAAAAGCGTAAGGTAAGGCGTTAATGCGTGACACATCGGCAGGTTGTCTGTGCAAAACAGTCGCGGTGTGGGGCGCAAAGCGCTTAAAATATATGGTGCAGAATGCGCCGATGTATATAAATTTTCAATTCGAAGAGGTTATAACACAGTGTCCTCAGCAAAGAAGACAGCACAAGTTGTAGATGAGGTTGATGTCGCACTGGTCGGTGCCGGCATCATGAGCGCCACCTTGGGCGCTATGCTCCGCGAGCTGGAGCCGAGCTGGACCCAGATGATCTTTGAGCGCCTTGATGGCCCCGCCCTGGAATCCTCCTCCCCATGGAATAACGCCGGTACCGGTCACTCCGCTCTGTGCGAGCTCAACTACACGCCAGAGAAGAACGGCCGCATCGATATCTCTAAGGCGATTGCAACTAACGAGAAGTTCCAGAAGTCGCGCCAGTTCTGGTCCCACCAGCTCAACAATGGCATCCTGACTGAACCCAGCGAGTTCATCAACCCAGTCCCGCACGTGTCCTTCGCGCAAGGTGAAATCCAGGCGGACTACTTGAAGCGCCGCTACGAGGTGCTGAGTGAAAAGCACATGTTCCCCGGCATGCAGTTCTCTGATGATGAATCCACCTTTGCGGAGAAGCTGCCGCTCATGGCAGAGGGCCGCGACTTTTCCAATAAGGTCGCTATCTCTTGGACCGAAGTTGGCACCGACGTGAACTTCGGCGCTCTGGCCAAGCAGTTCCTGACCGCGGCGCGCGCATCTGGCACGGAGATCCGTTACGGCCACGAGGTCTTCGATATCGACCGCGACGGAAATGACTGGAAGGTTTATTCCAAGAATAAGCACACCGGCGATATCACCGTGGTGAAGGCGAAGTTCGTCTTCGTCGGTGCCGGCGGCTACGCCCTGGACTTGCTCCGCAAGGCAAAGGTGAAGGAAGTCGCAGGCTACGCCGGATTCCCCATTTCCGGTCTGTGGTTGCGTGCCAAGACCCCGGAGCTCATTGAGCAGCATCAAGCCAAGGTTTACGGTAAGGCTGCGGTGGGTGCTCCTCCGATGTCCGTGCCGCACTTGGATACTCGCGTTATCGACGGCGAGAAGGGCCTGCTCTTTGGCCCGTACGGCGGCTGGAGCCCGAAGTTCTTGAAGAAGGGTTCCTACCTGGATCTCTTCAAGTCCATCCGCCCGGATAACATCACCTCCTACCTGGGCGTTGCCGTGCAGGAATTCGGCCTGACAAAGTACCTCATTGATGAGGTGCGCAAGGACTTCTCTGACCGCGTTGATTCCCTCCGCGAATACGTTCCGAATGCGAAGGAAAGCGACTGGGAGACCGTGATTGCCGGCCAGCGCGTACAGGTCATCAAGCCTGCAGGTGCACCGCGTTTCGGTTCCCTCGAGTTTGGTACCGCATTGGTCAATAACCAGGAAGGCAATATTGCCGGTCTGCTCGGTGCCTCTCCGGGTGCTTCCATTGCCCCAGCCGTCATGCTGGAGCTGCTGGAGCGTTGCTTTGGCGAGCGCATGATTGACTGGAGCGATAAGATTCGCGAGATGGTCCCGTCCTATGGCATGAAGCTAGCCAATGATGAGGACTTCTACAACGAGATGTGGGAATACACCCAGAAGACGCTGAAGCTGGAGCGCTAAAACGCCTTCGGCTTGAGGCTAAGTCCTCGGCCGCAAGCCCTCCGCGCAGAACGTATTGCGCGGAGGGCTTTGTGCTGCGCACCCCCTGAATTCGGGGTACCAGAAAATTAGGTACCGCAGTAGGTGAGAAAACCTGCAAGCCCATTCGGGTCGGGCTGTTCGTAGGGCGGATGCGGCTCCCACGGGTGGGTCACGGCGTGGAGGAGCTCAGTAAAGGGCTTAATATCGCCAGCCTCGGCGGCGCGCAGCGCGGCTTCGACGGCCATGTTGCGGGGAATGACCCGGGGCATGGCAGCATCCACGGCATCCGGGGCGGGGTGAGTGGCTAGGTAGCTATCCAGGAAGTCCGAATCTGGGAAGAGCTCACGGGCGGGGCGGGTGTGGCCGCGGGCGGCATCGGCAAGCGCACGGTGCGCCAACGTGATATCCGGGCGAGATAGCTGCATCGCAGTAAGGTAGGCCGAGGCGACCTCGGTGGTGGAATCGAGGGCGGCGGCCATATCGCCGCGGCGCTGGGTGGCGAATTTCTCCTGGAACCCATTGATGGTCTCCTGCGCGAAGTCGACCCCGGCATTGATATCGGCATCGAAAAGCGGCACCAGCGATTCCGCGAGCCGGGCGAGGTTCCAGCCCAAGATTGCTGGTTGATTGCCAAAGGCATAGCGTCCCTGCTGGTCAATGCTGGAAAATACCGTATCGGAAGAGTAGGATTCCATAAAGGCACAAGGGCCATAATCAATGGTTTCGCCGGAGATGGTGGTGTTATCCGTATTCATCACCCCGTGGATAAAACCCAAGCGCATCCACGAAGACACGGTGGCTATCTGGCGGTCCATCACCCCCTGGAAGAATTTCCGGTAATCTGCCCCAGGATAGTGGCGCGCGATGGTGTAGTCCGCGAGATCCCGGAGGTGGCCGGACTGAGCAGCATAGTGAAAAGTACCGACCCGGATATGGCTGGCCGCCACGCGGACTAGGACGCCCGCCGGCTGCACATGGCCGCGCTGGATGGGCCGGCCGGTAGAAATCACGGCGAGGGAACGCGTGGTGGGCACACCGAGAGCATGCATGGCCTCAGAAATCAGGTATTCGCGCAGCATGGACGAGAGGGTGCCGCGGCCATCAGCACCCAGGCGGGAATAGGGGGTTAGCCCCGTGCCCTTGGCGTGGAGATCCCACAGTGTGCCGTCTTTTTCCACCTCGCCCAAGAGCATGGCCCGGCCATCGCCCATCTGCGGGTTGAAGGAGCCGAATTGGAAACCGGAATAAGCCATGGCATGCCCGCCGCCGCGGCCCAAGAGGAAATCCAGGCCGTCTGCAGAGCGCAGCCAGTCCGTATCGAGGCCCAGCTGTCGGGCCAGCTCCTCATTGAGGACTACGAGCTTAGGATCCGGTTGTTGCTCGCCCTGCGTTGCCGCCACTAAGTCCGGCAGGTGCTTTGCATAGTCGTGGTGTAGGTTCATTTTAGACCTCCAATTGTCCTTGCACGCGGATGTGGACGCGGCCGCCAACCCAAATATCGGCGCCGTCATCGTGGATAAAGACCTCACCGTCTCTTCCCAGCTGGCTGCCCTGGCGGGCGGTGTAGCGGGTAGGGACCAACCCGCGCGAGCGCATGAATTGTGCGGCACCGCCGTTGAAGGAACCGGTGACCGGATCCTCGAATTCTGCGGTAAACGCGCGCACTTCATAAGCAGCGGAATCAGTACCCGCGCCGCTATTACACGTGCCCACCACACCCACCTTGGGGCGGGTTGCGGCGGGCTGAACCGCGCGCACGGCCGCCGCATCGCGCAGCTGTATAAGCCGCCAACCGGGCCCATTATCCACCCAAGCGGAATCGATGACATCTGCTTCTGCGATATTCAATCCCGCGCAAGCCTCTGCAAGTTCGGCACTGCTCAGCGGCCCGCTCGCGCGCAGGGGAGGGGTGGCAAAAGAATAAATTCCTTCGCTTACGCGCACGGAGACCATCCCCACCCCGCATTCCTGCGCTATGGTGCCCTCTTTCTGCGGTTTATTGCCGAGCGCCCGCCAGACGGCGGCGCTGCCCAGGGTGGGGTGGCCGGCGAAATCAAATTCTTCGTGCGGGGTAAAAATGCGCACGCGATAGTCCGCCGCGGGATGGGTGGGCTCGAGCAAGAACGTAGTTTCAGAAAAATTGGTCCAGTGCGCGATGGCTTGCATCTGCTGCGTCGAGAGCCCATCGGCTTGGGCCACGACGGCAAGCGGGTTACCGGAAAACGCCGAGGTGGCAAAGACATCGACTTCGAAGAACTGGAATTGCATGCTAACCAGTCTAGTCAGCCCAGGGGATGAGGCCGGGCGGTTAGCTTCTGCGCTAGCCTTGCTCTTATGTCTAAGCTTTGGCCGGATCGTCTGCGCGATTGGATTGGACCGCCGTGGCGAATTATTATCCCCGTGTTCTTCGGCGTGCTTTTGCCCAACGCCGCGAACTTTTTACACACCGATTCGCCCTTTCAAGCCATCGTGGCGGTCTTGTACACCGTTGGCATTCCGCTGGCACTGTGGCTGCATCCCAAGCTGCAAGAAAAGTCCATCTTCTTCGTCGCCGGCACCATGACGCTGTGCATCTTCACGCCCTTGGCCTCCCTGGCGAACTTCCACGCCCCAATTTTTGTTTACACGGCTTTTCTCATTGGCACGCACTCACGCAAGCGTTTGCGCTATATCTGGCTTGCCTGGATTGCCCTAGGCTCCCTGGCCGGAACTACCGCAAGCCTCTTTGGTGAAAGGGTCTTTGCGGGTAGCGACATCGGCTTGGGCGATGCGACCATGAGCCCGCTGCTTGCCTATGCCGGAACGGTCTTGCTCGGCTGGCCAGTCCTCGGCTTTTTCTACCTGCTCGGCACCAATAACCGGAAGCGCAGGGAGGGCCAACAGCTGCTCATCGAGCGCGCGGAAATGGCCGGCGCCGTCGAGCGCAACCGCATCGCCCGCGAGATGCACGACATCGTCGCGCACAACCTCGCCGGGGTCATTGCGCTTGCCGATGGCGCCCGGTTCGCCGCCGCCAAAGATCCCACCGTAGCAACGGAGGCGCTCGATACCATCGCCTCTTCTTCCCGCGAATCCTTAAAACAGATGCGCAGCCTGCTATCCGTCTTGCGCGAAGAAGACGCGCGCGGGGAAACCAAGGCCCCAGGCACCTCAGACATTGCCGGACTGTTCTCGGAAGCCCGGCGCGCGGGCTTTGATATCACCGTCTACGGCATGGAAAAGCTACCTACCGATAGCGATGAGCTCTATCAATTCACCATCTACCGCATCGTGCAGGAGATGCTGACGAATATGCTCAAATACTCCAGCCAAAATAGGGGAACCCTGCGCTTTCGCAGCGATAAGTCGGCGCTTACTATCGAAGGGCACAACCCCATGGCACAGCCAGACGAGGACCACAGCCCAGGCTATGGGCTCATCGGGATGAAAGAGCGCGTAAAGGCCTATGGTGGCAGTGTGTCCACCAAGACCGAGGATGGAACGTTTGCAATCACCGTGGAGGTACCGCATGTCTAATCCGGGGCAGGAACCTGAGCCCATTCGCATTGCGCTTGTCGATGACCAACCGCTCCTGCGCGCCGGGTTCGCCATGCTGATCGGCTCGCAGGAGGATATGAGCGTGGTCTGGCAGGCCTCCGATGGCGATGAGGTACTGGGCCTTGCGCGGCAAGAGCCCGTCGATATCATCCTCATGGACGTGCAGATGGCGCGGGTCAACGGCATTGCGGCCACGGAGGAAGTTCTCCCGGAATGTCCCGATACCAAGGTCATCATGCTGACCACCTTTGATGACCAAAACTTTGTCCACGGTGCAATCTCTGCCGGGGCTTCTGGATTCTTGCTCAAAGACGTCGAACCCGAGGAGCTGCTCTCAGCCATTCGCACCGTGCACTCAGGCGAGGCCGTGCTCTCACCGCGCATTACCGCTCAGGTGCTCCAACAAGTCCGCAGCGAGGATAGCGGGGAGGAGCACCCGGCTTCGCATACCGCCGCGGACGCACAGTCCGGCTCTGATCCCGCAACGACCCCGCCTTCAGCGGAGCTTACCCCGCGCGAAATGGATATTTTAAGGCTTATGGCATTGGGGTATTCCAATACCGAAATATCCGAAGAGGAATTTGTCTCCATGGCAACGGTTAAGACCCACGTGCGCCACGTGCTGACCAAGACCGAGTCCCGCGACCGTGTCCAGGCCGTGCTGTATGCCTATACCCATGGGGTGGTCACCGTGGAAGAACTGCTCTCTCATCCCCAGGGATGAACCGCTAAATCCGCCTCGAGGATGGTTACTTCGCGCCGGGAAAGCGCCAAGATAAAACCATGCTCACAGTTACACAGCTTTCCAAGAAGTACGGTTCCTTTACAGCAGTAGACAACCTCTCCTTCGAGGTTCCCGATGGCCAAGTCACCGGGTTCCTAGGGCCCAATGGCTCCGGCAAGTCCACCACGATGCGCATGTGCGTGGGGCTAGAAAATCCCACCTCCGGCACCGCCACATTCGATGGCACCCCGTTCCGCGAACTACCCGATCCCGCCTCCACGGTGGGCACCTTGCTTGATGCCAACTGGTTCCACCCCGGCCGCAGCGCCCGCGCGCACTTGGGCTATATGGCGGCACTGCAGGGCGTATCGATGGACCACGTCGATGACACCCTGGAGCGAGTTGGGCTCGGGAAGGTCGCGAAAAAGCGCATCGGGGGTTATTCGCTTGGCATGAAGCAGCGCCTCGGACTTGCCTGCGCCATGATGGGCCAGCCTAAGCACTTGCTTCTCGATGAACCCGTTAACGGCCTTGACCCTGAGGGCGTGCACTGGATGCGCGACCGCATCCGCGAATTCGCCGCTGGGGGATGCTCCGTGCTTGTTTCTTCCCACCTGTTGTCAGAAATGCAGCTGACGGCAGACCGCCTAGTGGTCATCGGCAAGGGCAAGCTCGTTGGCGAAGGAACAGTAGAAGAATTCGTCAATGCCTCCGGTGCCACCACCGTGGAGGTCGTGGTGGATCAGCCAGAAGAATTGGCCCGCTTGCTGCACGATTCGCAGGCGGAAACTTCCTTTGATGGGGAAGTGCTGCGCATTACCGGCTTGGACCGCGACGAGGTCGGCCAATTGTGCTTTGACCACCGCATCCGCATCAGCAGCCTTGAAGTCAAGCACCCCTCCTTGGAAGACGCCTTCCTCGGCGCTACCGCAGACCACCTGGATTACCGCTCCGCATAACTCGCTTAAGAAAGGCAGATGACGAGCCATGAATACCATCGTTTCCGAATCCCGCAAGATATTTTCCCTGCGCTCTACTTGGGTCTACCTCGCAATCATCACCGTTGGGCTGACAGCGGCCAACGTGCTGATGGGAGCTATCCGCAATGACGACAGCGCCCTTCAATCTTCCGACGTGGCCATTGGTGCCATCTTTGCCGTCGTCATCATGATCTTTTCCTCGGCCACGTTGGTCGGCGGCGATCTACAAAAAGGCACCGTAGCCTGGAGCTACCTATCCACCAATCGGCGCTTGCAGGTGCTCTCGAGCCAAATACTCGTGATCACCGTAGCTAACGTGGCGGCCGCAGCCTTGGCCGGCATCCTTGGAATGCTGCTCAACAGCGCGCTCGGCGGGTCTTATGACTTCTCCAGCTTCGTGCACTACCCAGATAACGCAGTATTCCTCTTCACCTTTGTGGAATACATCGTCTACACCCTGCTGGCCACAGGCCTAGCATATATCCTGCGCAGCGGTACTTTTGCGGCGATGCTGCTCATTATCGAATACTTCGTCATCGAAAGCGTGCTGACCTCAATGGACATGGGCTGGGCCAAATTCATCCTGCAGATTTTGCCCGATGCCAACCTGCGCACCTTCTTCCAAGGCCAAGACACTTTCGGGCTCATGGCCCCGCAGTGGGTATCCGGTGTCATCGTCCTGGCCATGGTGGTAGCTGTCCTCGGCGGGGCCGCAGCCGTCCAGCGCCGTCGCGCCGTGGTCTAAGCTCCTAGCAGGCACTCACACCCTACGGGGATACGATGAGTGTAAGCTCCTGCGAGCCGTGCGGTGGTTCCTCCACCGTCATGCCAGCAGCGCGCGCGATCGCGGCGACATCGGCGGCGCTGAAGGCATCGGCAGGCGAAAGCGCCAGTTCCCGGGCCAATAGGCCCTTATAGTGCTTATTAAAGTGGCTGACCACCTTGCGCGAGCCATCCGGCTGCACGCTTTCTACCCGCACCGTCACGGCCGAAGGCAGCCTACCCAGCTGCTGGTAGGTGCCCGAGCGCAGATCCACAACCAGCTCATCGATGTTTTCTAACGCCTGCGTTACCTGCTTGCCCCAATAAGACTTCATCGTGCGACCGCCCAGCTTGGAACCGCCCGATAAGCGGTAATGCGGGATAGGGTCGCCCGCGCGCAGGAGCCCGAAGAGGGCATCGCCAATAGCAAGGCGCCGCCAAGAAGGAAGGGTGGATGCCGAAAGGGCATCAAACAGCACCCCTGTATAACGCTGCACCGCCGGCATGGTGGGGGTGGTATAAAGCTGGCTATTCGATTCGGCCTCACCGCGCAGCTTCTCCGAGAGCTTAAGCACGACCATTGCCTCATCTATAGGAAGAGACTGCAGCTCAGCGGCGATTTCGCGCCGCGTATCGCTTAGCTCTGGAAAAGATAGGTTGGCAAAATCAAGCGGCTTTCCTGTGCCGCCATGAGCCTTGGTTTCTGAAGGAGGGAGGACAATGAGCATATAGATAGGGTAGCGATGTATATTTTGACCATGATTACCCGCCTTTCTGAACTATTTCTCCGCACCCTTCGTGAGGACCCAGCCGATGCCGAGGTCCCTAGCCACAAGCTGTTGGTGCGTGCCGGCTACGTGCGCCGCGTCGCGCCGGGCATTTATACCTGGTTGCCGTTGGGGCTGCGTACCCTGCGCAAGATTGAAGACGTAGTACGCCAAGAAATGGACGCCATTGGCGGGCAAGAGATGCTTTTCCCGGCGCTATTGCCGCGCGAGCCCTATGAAAAGACCAACCGATGGGTGGAATATGGTCCCAATCTATTCCGGCTGCAGGACCGCAAGAATGCGGACCTGCTGCTTGGGCCCACGCACGAGGAAATGTTTGCCAATACCGTAAAAGACATGTACTCCTCATACAAGGATTTCCCGGTCACCTTGTATCAAATTCAGACGAAGTATCGCGATGAGGAACGCCCCCGCGCCGGGGTGCTGCGCGGGCGCGAGTTCGTGATGAAGGACTCCTACTCCTTCGATATGAACGATGAGGGCCTCGATTCCTCCTACGCCCGCCACCGCAAGGCGTATCAAAATGTTTTTGACCGCTTGGAAATCGATTACGCCATTTGTAAGGCCACTTCTGGGGCGATGGGCGGCTCCGCCTCCGAGGAGTTCTTGGCGCTATCTGAGGCGGGCGAAGACCTCTTTGTCCGCTCCACCGAGGGCGATTATGCGGCCAATGTAGAGGCAGTCGTGACCCAAGCGCCCCCAGAAAAGGACATTGCGGGTCAGCCCGCAGCAAAGGAATATCGGACCCCGGATGCCGCCACCATTGAAGCGCTTGTGCACTGGGCTAAGGCCGAGGACATTGCGGTTGATGGCCATGAGGTTCGGGCTGCGGATATCCTCAAGTGCGTCATGGTGGAGGTAACCTACCCGGCGTTAGAGGATTCTGAAGAGAAGAAGGAACTGGCGGCCGTGCTGATCCCGGGCGACCGCGAACTGGATACCAAGCGCCTTGAAGCGGCCTTGGAACCGGCAGAGTTCACCCTGGCAAGCGATAAGATTTATGCGCAATACGATTTCTTGGAGCAGGGCTTTGTGGGCCCGCGCGCGCTGAATTCCAATGGGGTGAAGGTCTTTGCCGATCCCCGCGTGGTCAAAGGTTCTTCCTGGATCACGGGCGCGGATGCGCAAAACTGCTACGTCGTGGGTTGCGTGGCCGGCCGCGATTTCCACGTCGATGAGTTTGTGGAAGCGGCCGAGGTCAAAGAGGGTGATCCCGCACCAGATAACCAGGGCACCTTGGCTTTGCAGCGCGGCATCGAGCTGGGCCACATCTTCCAGTTGGGCCGCAAGTACACCGAAGCCTTCGATGTGCAGATTCTCGATGAAAACGGCAAGCGCGCCATCCCCACGATGGGCTCTTATGGCATCGGCATCTCCCGCATGCTGGCCGTGCTGGCAGAGCAGCGCCACGATGATAAGGGCCTGAATTGGCCGGTGGCAGTGGCGCCGTACCAGGTACACGTGGCGGTGGCGAATAAGGATGCAGCGGCCATGGAGGCCGGCGATAAGTTGGTTGAAGAGCTGTCGCAGGCGGGCCTTGAGGTGCTTTTCGATGACCGCCCCAAGGTCTCCCCGGGCGTGAAGTTCAAGGACGCAGAGCTACTCGGCATGCCGTTTGTGGCCATCTTGGGACGCGCCTTTAAAGACGGCATCATTGAGCTGCGCATCCGCGGGCAGGAAACTCTGGAAGTTCCGGCGGAGAAAATCGTGGATAAACTCCTTGAGCTGGTGCGGGCTTAACTTAAAGCACCGCGCCAAGGTCCAGCGCTCATAAGCAGGGCAAGGTAGCCTGGGGAAGCATGAGACTTAATAAAAACGTGCTCCCCACGGCCCTTATCACGATGGGCACGCTGCATTTCCTGCGCGCTAAAAATTTTGAATCTATCGTGCCGCCGCAGCTGCCGGGCTCGCCGCGGTTGTACAACTTTGCCTCCGGCGCCTGGGAAATAGCTACCGGCTGTTTGCTCACCGATCGCGCCACTCGCGAATCCGGTGGCGCGTCAGCCGCGGCGCTATTTCTTGCCGTGTGGCCGGCGAATATGTACCACGCCTGGATCGAACGCGATGCGGGAAAGCCGAAAAAGCTTTATCACATCATCCGTCTACCGCTGCAGATTCCGTTGATTCTCTATGCATGGAAGATTGCGCAGGGGAGGGCATAAAACCCAAAAAGAACCGACCCCCAATTTTCCTCGGTAATAAAACCATGAAGAAACGCGGGAAGTCGGTTGCTTGCGCGATGCTGCGTTAGCGGCGGCATCACGCGACCGCTGCGGGCGGAAGCGTATTAGCCAGCCACGGGGCCGCCGCAATTAGGCCATGCGCCAGCTCCCTGGTTTGCAAGAACATTTTCAGCGATATCAATCTGCTGCTCCTTTGTGGCTTGGTCAGCGGTAGCCGCGTACTGGGTGCCGCCGCTACCGGCCCAGGTTTGCTGGGAGAACTGCAGCCCGCCGTGGTAGCCGTTGCCGGTGTTGATGTGCCAGTCACCGCCGGACTCGCACGCGGCGACTTGGTCCCAGGCGCTCGCCGGGGCTGCATTGGCGGCTGGTGCGGCAATGCCGGCGATGCCCAACGTAGCTGCGGCCATAGTAAGCAAGGTCTTCTTAGTACGCATTGAGAAAGCACTCCTTCTCATTGTGTTTTTGGGCTTGTGGAATCTCCACCAAGCACGTAATCCACCAAGTTACGTAGGGGTCGGACGAATTATCAATGAATATCGGCCTATAACTCGCTGATTTTTCGCTGCCCACCGGACAGTGAATGTTCAGGTAGGCGCGGTGGGAAAACCGGGAACTATGCTGCCTTGGCTTCGGCGGCGGTGCCGATTAACCAGTTCAGCCACTCCTGGTTTGGGCTTTCTTGTTGTGCGGCAGCCACCGCGGCCGTGTGCCATTTGTCGGCGTCTTGTTCAACCAAGGTATCGAGGAAGGCGGCGGCAGAGTCCGCATCGCTGGGAAGCGTGGCTGCGCCGGAGGAATAGGCAGTATCCGGCTGGGGAGCCTCGCCATTTTGGCTAAGCGCCTCTTGCAGTTGGTCGATGCGGCGGTGATGGAGGCTTAAGAGCTTATCGATGCGCCCTTCGGCAGCAGGATCGCTATAAGCCCGAGCGAAATCCAGGCCAAAGACCTGCTCGTATTCCCACTGCAACAAATCAGCCGCGCTCTCGCGGAGCGGCTGGGAGAGCGTGGGGATATCGGGGGCATCGCCAGGCAACCAAGCATTAAGCGTGATGGCCTGTTGCGTGATTATGGGCCGGGATTCAGAATTGACCTCATCGGCGGCTTCCGTGGTGGCCGAGGCGGCTTTTTCTAGTACCTGGGAGGAATCTGGGGCCGGCGGTGCCTGCGTGGGCCGTTCCACCTCACAGCTGTGCGGGACGTTTCCTTGGTCATCGGTGCCGCAGAGGCGCGCGATCTCCTCATACAGCGCATCGGCTTGGGAGCTGCGCATATCCGCGGCCGCATCATCAACCCCTTGAAGGGCGAGGCCATCGCTCGCGGCGGCCACGGCAAGGCGCTCGAGCGCGTCTTCTGGGCGCGGGCCAAAATAGTCGACGACGGAATCGACCGCGGAACAGCCCGCGAGTGCGGGCAGGGCGGCAGTCGAGACTACACAGGTTAAAGCAATACGTCGGCGGTTCACCCAAAAGACTGTACCTTGAAGGACGTAGGCTAGTGGGCATGGCTTTCCCAGATGCACAACAATTAACTGATTTGCTCCAACCTCGCCTAGGAGCCCGCGGGCTCGACGTGGAGGATATTAAAACCACTAAGGCGGGAAAGAAATCACAGGTCATCATCCGCATCGATGGCGATAGGCGTCCCAGCTCCGACGTATTAGAGGAAGTCTCCGACGATATTTCGGCCTTCTTCGATGAACTAGAGGCTGCGGGCGAGCTGAATTTTGGCGCCGGATATACCTTGGAGGTCTCCACCCCCGGTGTGGATTTGCCGTTGACCGCACCGCGCCACTGGCGCCGCAACAAGGGGCGGAAGGTGACCTTTAATCGCGGCGACGACACGAGCCATACCGCGCGCATCGGCGCACTCAACGCGGACGAAGATGCCGTTGTCCTTATCACCTCTGAGAAAAACGAGGTGCATACAGAAGTTGAGCGATTGGAAAACATTGCCCACGCAGTGGTAGAAATTGAGTTTGCACAGCCATCACAGCGTGAGCTAGACGCCGTGCACCAGCCATTTGCAGAAGCCGAGAGCTAACCGGCAATCGAGAGGATAGACAAGTGAATATTGATCTTGAGGCACTTCGCACCATCGAATCCGAACGGCAGGTCCCCGTCAATGACCTGTTGGAGTCGATTGCAAGTGCCTTGTTGTATTCCTACCTGGATTACCGCGAATCCACCGCGGAGGGCAAGGCCGAAGGCGCCAAGTCCCGGGTAGACATCGATACCACCACCGGTGCCGTCAGCGTCATCGTTACCGAGCGCGACCCCGAAACCGGGGAAGTTACCAGTGAGTACGATGACACCCCGGATAACTTTGGCCGCGTGGGCGCACGCGCCGTGCGCGAAGCCATCTTGCGCAAGCTGCGCGAGGCTGAAGCCGAGCGCACTTTTGATTCCTATTCGGAGCTTAGCGGGCGCGTTGTCAGTGGCATCGTCCAGCGCGATGCGCGTGCCAATGCCCGCGGCATCGTTGTAGTCCAGCTCGGTTCCGAACTGGAATCGCAAGACGGAATCTTGCTTCCCGCAGAACAAATCCCCGGGGAAAAGCTGCAGCACGGTGACCGCATCAAGGCCTATGTGGTGGGGGTCAATCGCAATGGCGCCAATGTGCAGATCAATTTGTCAAGGACCCACCCAGAGCTGGTGCGCGGGCTTTTTGAACTGGAAGTTCCGGAAGTTGCGGATGGCAGCGTGGAAATGATCGCCATCGCCCGCGAAGCCGGGCACCGCTCGAAGGTCGCCGTTATTGGTCACGCTAAGGGCTTGAACGCCAAGGGCGCGTGCATCGGCCCGCGCGGGCAGCGCGTGAATAACATCATGCGCCAGCTCGGTGGGGAAAAGATCGACATCATTGATTACAGCGAGGATCCCACCGTGTATGTGGGCAATGCATTGGCGCCCTCCAAGGTGATTAAGGTGACCGTGCTCGATAGCGAAGAGCAAGTGGCGCGCGTCATCGTCCCTGACTACCAGCTGTCCCTTGCCATTGGTAAGGAAGGCCAGAACGCGCGCCTAGCCGCCCGTTTGACTGGGTGGAAGATCGATATTCATTCAGACGCGGACGCGAATTAAGGAAATGCGGATAAATAGCGTAGGCTAGTAAACGGCCCAGATGCAGAAAGGGACATGCAGACGCAGCGAAAGTTAAGGAGTTCGATGTCGCAGACTCAACGGCTTCGTACTTGCATCGCTACGCGTCGCCGCATGCCCGATACGGAGCTGCTGCGAGTGGTCATTGATGCCAATGACCCTCAAGGCAGCCGTGCGGTGGCGGATCCATTCCGGCGGCTTCCAGGCCGTGGCGCATGGATTAGCCCCACGCTTTCTGCACTCGAGCTAGCTGAGCGCAAACATGCTTTTAAGCGCGCGCTCCGCACGTCCGCATCCGTGGACACAGGTCAGGTACGTAGGTACTTGGAAGCACAGTGCGAAAATGTACAGGGCGAAAAAGTACCGTGTGCGGAACAAGCTGCACAAGATTCGTACACACCAGAGTTAAAAAGGAAGACCGAACACTGATGAGCGCACAACGATGAAGCATCAGCGATGAAAGTCCAGAACGTTTAACTAGGAGTCAGGCCAGTTTTTCGCGGCCTTGGCTCCTAGGCGATACCAAGAGGAGACAAGTGCCCGGAAAGCTACGTGTTCACGAGTTGGCAAAACAGCTCGGAGTAACCAGCAAGGAACTGCTCGCCACCCTGAAGGAACAAGGCGAGTTCGTGAAGACCGCATCCTCGACCATCGAACCACCGGTGGTCAAAAAGATGCGTGCTCACTATGAAGCACAGTCCGGTGGCGATGCCACCGAAGCTAAGGCTGAGAAGACTGCCAAGCCCGCTAAGCCCGGACAAGGCAGCGCCAAGAAGCAGGCATCGCCTGCGCCAAAGCCAGGCGCTGGCGCACAGGGTGGGGCGAAATCCAAATCCGCTGCGCCTAAGCCCGGCGCACCGAAGCCATCCGACGCTGCACCGAAGCCAGGCGCAGGGGCCGCTAAGGCTGCCCCCAAGCCTGGCCAGGCAGCACCAAAGCCGGGCGCTGCCGCTGGAAAGCCGGCACCGAAGCCTGGCCAGGGTGCACCGAAGCCAGGTCAGAACGCAGGCCAAGGCGATGCCAAGAAGTCGGGCGAGCGTCCGAACCCAGGCAACGCCATGCCGCGTCCGATGCCTAAGCCCGGCGGATCCCGCCGTGTGGCCAATAACCCATTTTCCACGGGTGGCGGCGACAACCGCCCAGGCCCACGCCCGGGTGGCTCCAAGGGCCAGCGCGGCGGCAACCGTCCCGGCGATAACCGCGGTGGAAAGCGCGGCGGCCGCAATGAGGGCGGCGCTAACCGTCAGGGCCAGGATCAGAACCAAGGCCAGGGTGGCGGCGGTGGACGTCGTCCGTCGCCAGCCATGATGCCTTCGCATCCGAACCCTGCCTCGATGCCGTCCAAGGCACCGAGCGGTGGCGGACGCGGCGGCCGCGGTCGCGGCGGCCGCGGCGGACCTGGTGGTCCAGGTGGCCCAGGCGGCGGTCGTCCCGGCGGTTTCCGCGGTGGACGCGGTGGGCGTCGTGGCGGTACCGCTGGTGCATTCGGCCGTCCAGGTGGCGCACCACGCAAGGGCAAGAAGTCGAAGCGGCAAAAGCGCCATGAGTTTGAAGAGCAGCAGAAGCACGTTGTAGGCGGCGTCCGCTTGCCAGATGGCAAGGGACAGACCGTCCGTCTGCGCCGCGGCGCTTCGCTGTCTGACTTCGCGGAGAAGATCGGTGCCGATCCAGCAGCATTGGTGCAGGCACTGTTCAACCTTGGTGAAATGGTCACCGCAACCGCATCCGTATCGGAAGATACGCTGCAGCTGCTCGGTGACGAGATCAACTACAAGGTAGAAGTCGTCTCCCCAGAAGACGAGGATCGCGAGCTGCTCGAGTCCTTCGACCTGCAATTCGGTGAGGACGAAGGTGGCGAAGAGGCCCTCGAACACCGCCCTCCAGTCGTCTCCGTCATGGGTCACGTTGACCACGGTAAGACCCGCCTGTTGGATACCATCCGTAAGACCAATGAGGCAGCCGGCGAGGCCGGCGGTATTACCCAGGGAATCGGTGCTTACCAGACCACGGTTGACGTGGATGGCGAGCGCACCATCACCTTCCTGGATACCCCTGGCCACGAGGCCTTTACCGCCATGCGTGCCCGCGGTGCGAAGTCCACCGACTTGGCCATCTTGGTCGTTGCCGCCGATGACGGCGTCATGCCACAGACGGTTGAGGCCATCAACCACGCCAAGGCTGCCGATATCCCGGTGGTCGTGGCCGTGAACAAGGTGGATAAGCCGGAAGCGCAGCCGGAAAAGATCCGTGGCCAGCTCACGGAGTACGGCTTGGTGCCAGAAGAGTACGGCGGCGACACGATGTTCGTGGACATCTCTGCTAAGCAGGGCCAGAACATTGACCAGCTGCTGGAGTCTGTCATCCTGACTGCCGATGCCGCCCTCGAGCTCACGGCCAACCCAGAGATGGATGCCCAGGGTGTGGCCATCGAGGCCCACTTGGACCGCGGTCGCGGCCCGGTGGCTACGGTCATCGTCCAGCGCGGTACGCTGCACGTCGGCGATTCCATCGTGGTAGGTGATGCGCATGGTCGCGTGCGCCGCATGCTCGATGAGTTTGGCGAGGACGTCAAGGAAGCCGGTCCTTCCCGCCCGGTACAGGTGCAAGGCCTGTCCGGCGTTCCAGGTGCCGGCGATAACCTGCTCGTGGTCGACGATGACCGCGTGGCCCGCCAGATCGCCAACCAGCGCGATGCTCGTAAGCGTTCTGCCTTGCAGGCAAAACAGCGCAAGCGCGTGTCCCTGGAGGATCTGGACAAGGTATTGCAGGAGACCTCCACCCTCAACCTGATCCTCAAGGGCGACAACGCCGGCTCCGTCGAGGCGCTGGAAGATGCCCTGCTGGATATCAAGACCGAGGACGAAGTCGAGCTCAACATCATCGACCGCGGTGTTGGTGCCGTAACGGAGACCAACATTTCCTTGGCCGCCGCTTCCGACGCCGTCATCATTGCGTTCAATGTGCGCTCGGAGGGCAAGGCTACGGAGATCGCTACCCAAGAGGGCGTGGATATCCGCTACTACACGGTTATCTACAAGGCCATCGAGGAAGTCGAGGCCGCTCTCAAGGGCATGCTCAAGCCGATCTACGAGGAACGCGACACCGGTGCGGCCGAAATCCGCGCCCTATTCAAGTCTTCCTCGGTGGGTACCATCGCCGGTTGTATGGTCACCGAAGGCAAGGTTGTCCGCAACGGCAAGGTTCGCTTGCTCCGCGATAACAACGTGGTTACTGCCGATGCCAAGATCGAGTCCCTGCGTCACGAAAAGGACGACGCTACTGAGATCAAGGCCGGCTATGAGTGCGGTATGGTGCTGTCCTACCCGGATATCCAGGTAGGCGATATCATCCAGGCTTATGAGGAAGTCGAGGTACCGCGCGACTAGTCGCTGCTAGTTTCGGCCCGCTGTGCGTGCCCACCTCAAGGTTCTTTCTCCACGGAGGGAGATCGCGAGGTGCGGCAGGTAGAGCGGGCCGTTTCGCGTTTTCACATGTGAGGTTTTCAAGCGGTTTCCATTGGGTGCGGTGAGTAACTAAACTGGTGGTTTCTGATACCGCGACACGGTAATTTAGGAATAAATTTTTCCCCTTTAGCTTGGAGGTTCTCATGGTCGATCACGCTCGCGCTGCGCGGCTAGCAAAACGAATTCAGGAAATCGTGGCTAGTGCGATTGAGCTGCAAATCAAGGATCGCCGCCTGGAGATGGTCACCGTCACCGACGCCCGCGTCACCGGTGATTTGCACGACGCTACTGTCTTTTACACGGTGCGCGGCCACGATATCGAGGCCGAACCCGATTATGACCAAGCTGAGGAAGCACTCAAGCGCGCGAAGGGGCAGTTGCGTAAGATCGTCGGCGATCAGTTGTCCGTCCGCTTTACCCCAACCCTTACTTTTGAGCTCGATACCGTCCCGGAAGCATCCGCGCACATGGAAGAGCTCTTGGCGCGCGCTCGGGCCCGCGATGAAGAGCTAGCAAAATTGAAGGAAAACGCTAAGCCCGCGGGCGAGGCCAATCCGTATAAGACCTCTGATGAAGACGAGGCTTAAGTGACCCGCAAGGAATATCAGGACGCAGTCGATGTCATTTCTGGTGCGCAGAGCATCTGTATTATCACCCACTTGCGCCCGGACGCCGATGCCATTGGTTCAGCCACGGCGTTGCTCTTAGCCGTGCAGCAAAGTGGGAAAGAAGCCTGTGCGGTCATCGGCCAGGACAAGGATTTTGCGCCGAATCTTTACTCCATTCCCGGTGCAGACCAGGTGAAGGTCATGCGAGAGCTCCCGGAGGGTTATGACCTTTATGTCACCGTGGATTGTGGGTCTATCGATCGCACCGGATTATTTTCTGCAGATATCGCTCAGATGGCGACGGCAGGGCGCGTATTGTGCATCGACCACCACTCGTCCAATCCCGGATTTGGCTCAGTAAACTTGGTTGATTCAGAGTGCGAGTCCACCACGGTGGCCATATTGACCATCCTGGACATGCTGTCGGTGCAAATCGAAAGCAGCATCGCACACTGCCTGTACGCGGGTCTTTTGACCGATACGGGTAGCTTCCGGTGGGGCAGGCCTGCCATGCACGATGTGGCCACGCGCTTGATGCGCTATGGCCTGGATACCAAGCAGATTGCCACGGACCTGCTCGATGCCACGACTCCCGATGATTTGCAGATGGTCGGCCGCGTGCTCGCAGGACTGCGCATTGAATATGCTGGTGAAATGGGCGTGGGCATCCTCATTGCAGGCTTGGCCGATATCGAAGGTCATTCGGACTCTGCAGTGGAGTCTCTGGTGGATTTCGTGCGCGCCCTTGAAGGCACGGAATTGGGTGTGGTCTTTAAGGAACAGTCGCCCGGGATATGGGCGGTATCGCTGCGTTCGACCACGATCAATTGCGCGGCCCTGGCAGCCCAATTTGGCGGCGGCGGGCATATTCCCGCTG
Organism: Corynebacterium sp. KPL2830; assembly: GCF_040225635.1. Taxonomy (NCBI): domain Bacteria; kingdom Bacillati; phylum Actinomycetota; class Actinomycetes; order Mycobacteriales; family Corynebacteriaceae; genus Corynebacterium; species Corynebacterium sp. KPL2830. The sequence continues at coordinate 48,841 of NZ_JBEHFR010000005.1, forward strand.
CCGGGTACATGACATCGGGAAGCGAAGAAAGCATCGTCGCGGAGCTGGTGAGTGCCATCGATGAACGCTAGGCAGACAACCCCCACGACAGTAAGCGCACGCGAGGTCTTTGGCCTCGCGTTTCCTGCGCTTGGAGTCCTGGCAGCGATGCCGCTCTACCTCTTGCTGGATACCGCAGTGGTGGGGCGTCTGGGCGCCCAGGAATTGGCTTCGCTCGCCGCGGCAACCACCATCCATACCGTGGTGACCACGCAGTTGACCTTTCTATCTTATGGTACGACGGCTCGCTCGTCCCGCCTTTTCGGCGCCGGAAAGCGCGCTGAAGCAGTAGCAGAAGGCGTGCAAGCAACCTACGTAGCCCTGGGCGTCGGCGGACTTTTGACGCTTATCATGTGGATCTTCGGCGGCGTTTTTGCCCAGTGGCTTACCGGGGATCCCACCACCGCGGCCGGAACAGCACTGTGGCTGCGGATCGCCGCACTGGCCATTCCCGTAACGCTGGTGGAAATGGCCGGAAATGGCTGGATGCGCGGCGTACAAAATACGAAAAAGCCGCTTTATTTCACCCTCGCTGGAATGATTCCCGGCGCCATTGCCGTGCCTGCATTCGTGTACTGGTGGGGCCTTGCCGGGTCTGCCATGGCCACCGTATTGGGAATGAGCATTATCGCGAGCCTCTTCGTGCGCGAGCTGTATAAGCAGCATGAAGGTTCGTGGGAATTTCGGTGGCACATCGTGCGCGAACAGCTGATCTTGGGCCGCGATCTTATCTTGCGTTCCGCCAGCTTTCAGGTGGCGTTTCTTACCGCAACGGCCGTGGTCTCCCGCGTGGGCACTGCGGCTTTGGGCGGCCACCAAATCATGATGCAGCTGTGGAACTTCATGTCGCTGATTTTGGATTCCTTGGCCATTGCCGCCCAGGCCTTAACTGGGGCCGCCTTGGGCGCCGGCTCGGTGCGCCACGCGCGCAGCGTGGGAAGCAAGGTAGTTATTTATTCCACCATTTTTTCGGCATTTCTTGCATTGGTGTTCGCTGCAGGAGCCGGGTTCATTCCGCGCATCTTTACGTCCTCGCAGGAGGTCATTGATGCCATGAGCCAACCGTGGTGGATCCTGGTTGGCATGGTCATCGCCGGCGGCGTGGTCTTTGCTCTCGACGGCGTCCTATTGGGGGCAGGGGATGCAGCATTCCTGCGCAGCCTGACCATTGCCTCGGTTCTTCTGGGATTTCTGCCCGGGGTGCTCCTCGCGCATGCCATGGGTACGGGCCTCACCGGTGTGTGGTGCGGGTTGGCTGCATTCATTACTTTCCGCCTCATAGGCGTGGTCTACCGCTTTTATTCCATGAAATGGGCTGTAATAGCAGAGTAATAGCTGCGCTACAGTGGCTGTAGTGAGTAGTAACGGCACTTTAGAAGATGAATGAGGAAGGCGGGTGGGAGCAGCAATGCCAACGTTATGGGCAGTAGCAGACCTGCACGGCGCGATCAGTGACAACTTTGCGCGCATTGCAGAGCTTAACCCACCCGATCCGGCCGATTGGCTCATTGTGGCAGGCGATGTTGCAGAGCGCAGCGAGCTCATCGTGCGCATCTTGCGGGACTTGGCCGCGCGCTATGACACCGTCATCTGGGCGCCGGGTAATCACGAGTTATTTTCCCGTTCCCAAGACCAGTACAAGGGGCGCGAAAAATACGATCACCTGGTTGCCGCCTGCCGGGAGATCGGCGTTATCACCCCGGAGGACCCTTACCTGGTCTTTAACGGAATAACGATTGTGCCACTTTTTACCCTGTATGACTACAGCTTCCGCCCACCGGGGACCTCGGTGGAAGAAGCGGTGCAGCAGGCGCGCTCCAAAAAGCTTGTCATGACCGATGAGGTAGCTATCGCCCCTTTTGTAGACGTGCGCGCCTGGTGTTGGGACCGCTTGGCGTATTCCATTAAGCGTTTATCCAGAGTGCAGGGACCAACCATCTTGATCAACCACTGGCCGCTGGTGCAGGAGCCCACGATGGTGCTGCGCTTCCCGGAAATCGCCCTGTGGAGCGGCTCGCGCCATACGCGCTCGTGGCCGCGACGATACAAGGCAGAAGCTGTCATTTACGGCCACTTGCACATGCCTTCCAAGATGAATGTGGATGGGGTAGACCACATCGAAGTCTCTCTAGGTTACCCGCGCGAATGGCGTAATCAGCCGCACCGTATCCCGTGGCCATACCCAGTTACCTCGACATTTGGGGAGGTGAATTAGTGCTTTATCCCGACCTATTCCCAGAAACTACCCGGTATTGCTATGTGCGTACGGATGCTCGCGAGTCCGACCTGCTCAATTATGAGCAGCTCGACCCAAAAGAACAGTCCATAGTCTCGCAGGCGGTCGATATCCGGAAGTCCGAATTTGGCGATGCCCGCTGGTGTGCGCACCAGGCCCTGTGCGAGCTGGGCTTTACAGGCTCGAACCCGATCCTGCGTGGGGAGCGGGGCATGCCGCTGTGGCCCGAAGGTTTCATTGGATCCATGACGCATACGGAGGGCCTTCGCGCAGCGGTGGTGGCCTCCACCACGGATTTTCGCTCCATTGGCCTTGATGCGGAGCCGGCGCAGCGCCTGCCCGATCACGTCTTGACCATGATCGCCCGAGCCGGGGAAATGCAGCAGCTGCCGCGCCTAGAAAAGGCGGGGGTGCACTGCCCAGACCGCCTGCTATTTTGCGCCAAGGAGGCTACCTATAAGGCGTGGTTTCCCATGACGCATCGGTGGCTGGATTTCGATCAAGCGGAGATCGACATACGCGAAGATGGAACCTTTATTTCCTATATTCTGGCCCGCCCCACGCCAGTGCCGTTCATCACTGGAAAGTGGATCCTAAAGGGCGGTTATGTCGTGGTCTCCACGCTGGTTCCGGCGCTTGATTTCTCCGCCTGAACCGACGCCCTCGCACTGTTCCTCTTGGTCGACCCTCTAAGGCTCTGGTTTAGAGGGTAGACGGCCGTGCCACAAAGACCGTGGCCAACCTTTTTCCCTTCTCCTTAATGAGCGCGATGGCCTGGCCATTGGGGGCTACGGCAGCATGAACCCTGGATAGCCCGCGCGGTTCTAACCATTTGCCCATCGCTAAAGCTGCGGCTTCTTTCTCCGTGACGGGCAGGACGGGGAAACTGCGCTTGAGCGCCTCGTCAAGGCTTAAGGACAGGCGGGGGTCTTCGGCAAGATCGTCGAGCAGGTGGGCATCGGCAAGCGCAAAGGGCCCCACCGTAGTCCGGCGCAGGGCGGTTAAATGCCCGCCAACGCCAAGTGCTTCGCCCATATCGCGCGCCAAGGAGCGGATATAGGTGCCGGAGGAACACTCCACGGATACATCGAGGTCAATAAAATCGCCCTCGGTGCGCATGCTATGAATGTCAAAGCTGTGCACGGTGACCGGGCGGGCGGGGATATCTACCTCTTTGCCCTCGCGCACCAATTCATGCGCTCTTTTGCCCTTGATCTTGATGGCGGAAACCGCGGCGGGCTTTTGCATAATCTCACCGGTCAATGTGGCAACTTCGGCCTCGATGGCGGAACGGTGCAGCGCGGCCGCAGGCTTGCCCCAGCTAAATTCGCCCTCGGCATCATCGGTGGTGGTAGAAGCGCCGAGGCGAATGGTGGCTGAATAAGACTTGGTGGAGGCGACCATGTGCGCGAGGAATTTGGTGCCGCGTTCGATGCCGAGGACCAGCACCCCTGTCGCCATGGGATCCAAGGTGCCGGCATGGCCGACCTTTTTGGTGTGAAAATACCTGCGTAAGCGGCTAACAACATCGTGGGAGGTCATGCCGGCAGGCTTATCAACGATGACAAGTCCGGAATGTGCGAGCGCATCAGTCATAGGGTACAAGTCTATGCTCTACGATGGATTCCGTGGATATTTGTTACGGAATCGATGACATCCCCGCGGATGTGGGGCCGACCTCGGTAACCATTGGCGTCTTCGATGGCTTGCACCGCGGCCATCAGCAGCTCGTTTCTGCTTGCGTGGAGCATGCGCGGGCGAATAATCAGGTCCCCGTCATGGTGACCTTTGACCCGCACCCGGTCTCCGTTTTCTTGCCGGAGCGCGCTCCGTTATCCGTAGTGAGCTTCGAGCGTAGGCTAGAGCTCGCGGAAGAAATGGGCATCGAGATGGTGCTTGTCATTGACTTCACCAAAGAACTCGATGGCGTGGAGCCGCGCCCCTATGTGCGCGACCTCTTGGTGGGCAAACTCCATGCGCAGCACGTGGTGGTGGGGGAGAACTTCACCTTCGGCGCTGGGGCCAGCGGCACCGCAGAAGCCATGCGGCAGCTGGGGGAAGAGTTTGGGTTTAGCGTCGATATCATCCCGCTGCTGGATGAAGATGGCGTGCAGATTTGTTCCACCTATATTCGCCAGAGCCTGTCCCAGGGCGCAATAGAATCGGCGAATTGGGCGCTTGGCCGGCACTTTACGGTGACCGGTCCCGTGGTGCGCGGCGCGGGGCGCGGCGGTAAAGAGCTGGGCTTTCCCACGGCCAACCAGTACTTTCCAGATACTGTAGCCATTCCCGCAGATGGGGTGTATGCGGGATGGTTCATTGTGCATTCTGATTCGCCCCTCGATGGGGATATGCAGCCCGAAGTGGCCTACGCCGCGGCGATTTCTGTTGGCACGAATCCCACCTTTGGTGATGAAGAGCGATCCGTGGAGTCTTTTGTCTTGGACCGCGATGCCGATCTTTATGGCTATGAGGCAACCGTGAAATTCGTGGGCCACCTGCGCGATATGGTGAAATTCCATTCCGTCGATGAGCTTTTGGACGCCATGGCCCAAGACGTCGCTGCCGCCCGCAAGGTGCTGGCTGCCGATGCCCGCGCGCAGGGCTGCAATAGCGAAGACTATTTCTTAAAGGAGAAGTAAATGAAGGCCATCCTCGATCTTGATACCGGCATTGATGATGCTTTGGCCTTGGCGTATGCCCTGGCCCACCCCGATCTTGAGCTCATTGGGGTGACCTGCACGTACGGCAATGTCACCGTCCCACTGGCGGTGCGCAATACCCTGGCGCTGCTGGACTTGTTGGATAGGCCCGATATCCCGGTCTTTGCCGGCCCCAGCCCGGACGGTTTCCAGCCCAGCGAGATTTCGGCCTTCATCCACGGCCACAATGGCGTGGGTGAGGTGCTTCTTACCCCGTCCGATAAGACCGAGGACACGCTGCCGGCCACGGATTTCCTTTTGCAGGCCGTGCGCGATTACGGTGATGACCTGGTGATTATCCCCACGGGCCCGTCCACGACCATCGCCCAGGCTATGCTTGCCGATGCCACCTTTGCCACCAACGCCCACATCGTCATGATGGGAGGGGCGCTGACCGTTCCCGGCAACGTTTCCGCGTGGGCTGAGGCCAATATTTCCCAAGATCCGGATGCCACCGATTACCTCTTCCGTCACAGCAGCGATGTCACCATGGTGGGCCTTGATGTCACATTGCGCACCCTCTTGACGGAAAAGAAAACCGCGCGCTGGCGGGCAACCGGAACGGCCGCGGGCGAGGTTTTCGCCGATATGGTGGATTACTATATTCGCGCTTATGCCACCACGGCTCCTCGCCTGGGCGGCTGCGGCCTGCACGATCCGCTGGCCGTGGCGGTAGCCGCCGATCCGTCGTTGGTGGAAGTCATCGAGACCAATATGAAAACCGATACCGAAGGCCCCACCCGCGGGCGCACCATCGCGGATGAAACTAGGCTGAGCCAGGAACCGACCGCGAAGGTCGCCGTGGGCGTGGATAACGAGCGGTTTGTTAGTGAATTTGTAGACCGCCTCGAAGAACTTTTCCGCACGGTGGGCGCCAAGTAGCGCAGCGTTTGATTTGCCACGCTAATTGGCTGTAAGATGACCAGTCGGCTTAGCGACTGTGGTTCACGACAGTTGCGGCACGCGGAGCTCGCCACGGCGGCGCTGCGCGTTGAAGAATAGTGTGGACTGAAATAAAGGAGAAATACTCATGGCATTGACCACTGAGAAGAAGGCCGAAATCCTCAAGGAGTACGGCCTTCACGAGACCGACACCGGTTCCCCCGAGGCACAGGTTGCCCTGCTGACCTCCCGCATCAATACTTTGACGGAGCACCTGAAGTTTCACAAGCACGATCACCACTCCCGCCGTGGTCTGCTGCTGATGGTTGGTCGTCGTCGTGGCCTGCTGAAGTACTTGGCAGAAAACAACGTGGATCGTTACCGTGATCTGATTTCCCGCCTGGGCCTGCGCCGCTAATTGCGACGCGGCCGCGGCCGAATTTTCCCCTTGCCCTGCGGCAAGGGGAATTAGTGGTTTTATACCCTCTTAATCCTTGTAGGGAGCAGGGGCGATTGCGGTCGTCGTAGCTCAAAAGTGCGGAATCTCTGTTAGAATTTTCACCGTTGTCAAAAACAATGTGGAAAAGGCGGCACCGACGATCGCCTAAAGCACTCAAGGAGAATTACTAGATGAGCGTTCAGAACTCCGTAGAGTTCAATATCGATGAAGAATTCGGTATTACCGAAGCTATCGCCGTCCTCGATAACGGGGACTTTGGCACCCGCACCGTTCGTTTCGAAACCGGCCAGTTGGCCCGCCAGGCAGATGGTTCCGTAACCACGTACCTCGACGATGACACGATGCTGCTGGCCACCACGACCGCCTCGAACCAGCCGCGCGAAAACTTTGACTTTTTCCCGCTCACCGTTGACGTGGAAGAGCGCATGTACGCAGCCGGCAAGATCCCCGGCTCCTTCTTCCGCCGCGAAGGGCGTCCCTCCACCGAGGCCATCTTGGCCTGCCGCCTCATCGACCGCCCGCTGCGCCCCACCTTTGTCAAGGGCCTGCGCAATGAAGTGCAGGTGGTCATCACCGTCCTATCTCAGGACCCAGAAGAGTACTACGACGTCGTAGCCATCAACGGCGCGTCTGCGGCAACCCAGCTTTCCGGCCTGCCAGTCTCCGGCGCCGTCGGCGGCGTGCGCATGGCGCTCATCGCTGATGACAAACACCCAGAAGGCCAGTGGGTGGCCTTCCCGAACCACGAGCAGCACGAGCGCGCGCTGTTTGAAATGGTGGTCGCAGGCCGCATCGTTACTAAGGGCCGCAAAGAAGACGTCGCCATCATGATGGTCGAGGCCGGCGCTGGCACCAACGTTGCAGAACGCATTGCCGATGGCGCTCCGGCACCGCAAGAAGCCGCCGTCGCCGAGGGCCTTGAGGCGGCTAAGCCGTTCATTAAGACCCTGTGCGAGACCCAGAACGGCCTGGCAGAGCGCACAGCCAAGGAGACCCAGGAGTTCCCGCTCTTCCCGGCCTATGAGGACGATGTCTTCGCCGCCGTGGAAAAAGCTGCTTCCAAGAAGTTGGAGAGCTTGCTGACGATCCCGGGCAAGCAGGAGCGCGACGAGGCGACGAACGAACACATGGAGCAGGTCGAACAAGACCTGCTGCCGCAGTTTGCTGACCTGGAAGAGGCAGTGGCCTCCAAGCAGATTCGCGCTGCGTATAACGAGGTCATGAAGAAGATCGTGCGCCGCAAGATCTTGACCGATGGTTTCCGCATCGACGGCCGCGGTCTGACCGATATCCGCGACCTGTCCGTTGAAGTTGACTTGGTTCCACGCGCGCACGGTTCTTCTTTGTTCGAGCGCGGCGAGACACAGATCCTCGGTGTCACCACCCTGGATATGTTGAAGATGGAGCAGCAGATCGATTCTCTTACTCCCATTGAGTCCAAGCGCTATATGCACCACTACAACTTCCCGCCATTTTCTACCGGTGAGACCGGCCGCGTTGGATCGCCTAAGCGCCGCGAAATCGGCCACGGTGCTCTAGCAGAGCGCGCCCTGCTTCCGGTCATCCCGTCGCGCGAGGATTTCCCGTATGCCATCCGCCAGGTCTCTGAGGCGCTCGGCTCCAATGGTTCCACCTCCATGGGTTCTGTCTGCGCGTCCACCCTGTCCCTCTACAACGCGGGTGTTCCGCTTAAGGCGCCGGTAGCCGGCATCGCCATGGGCTTGGTCTCCGGTGAGGTTAAGGGCAAGGAAAAGTTCGTGGCGCTGACGGATATCCTCGGTGCCGAAGACGCCTTCGGCGACATGGACTTCAAGGTTGCGGGTACCTCCGAATTTATTACCGCGCTGCAGCTGGACACGAAGCTCGACGGCATTCCTTCTAAGGTCTTGGCTCAGGCACTCGAGCAGGCCCGCGATGCTCGCGCCACCATTCTGGAAACCATGGCAGAGGTCATCGATTCCCCAGATGAGATGTCTGGCCTGGCCCCGAAGATCACCTCGGTGAAGATTCCCGTCAACAAGATCGGTGAGCTCATCGGACCTAAGGGCAAGACTATCAACCAGATCACCGAAGATACCGGTGCTGATGTCTCGATCGAAGACGATGGCACGGTCTACATCTCTGCGGTCACCGGCGAAGCCGCAGACGCTGCGATTGAAAAGGTTAACTCCATTGCCAACCCGCAGTTGCCCAAGGTGGGCGAGCGCTTCCTCGGCACGGTGGTCAAGACCGTTCCATTCGGCGCCTTCGTTTCCTTGACCCCAGGCCGCGATGGATTGATCCACATCTCCAACCTGGGTGGGGACGAGCGCATCGAGAAGGTCGAAGATGTAGTCAATGTTGGCGATAAGGTACAGGTAGAAATCGCGGATATTGATAACCGCGGCAAGATCTCCCTGGTGCCCGTTGAGGACTAATCCCTCAGGCGCTCTTCAGAGCAATGGCCCTGTTTCCCGAAGATGGTGGGGAAACAGGGCCATTTTCTATGCCTTCGCTATAATCACCTAATTTTGGAAATCGAGCACGAGGCGTTTGGGGTTTTGCAGGAAGGTCACGGAATAAGGCGTTTGTTTGTTTAGCCCGATGATCAACTGCGTTTGCGCCTCGAAGGTGGTGGTGTAGTTGATCTCTTGTACGACACCGGCACCTGGGGTGATGCCAGTATCCATAAACCTTTGTTCTAACTCCGGCGTCGATGGCCACGGGGTGCCCTCGATGCCAAGGTTGAGGAAAGTGGTGCCTTTGACCTCGACCGGAAGCCCCGATGCTTGGTGGGCGGGTTGATCCGTATAGGTAGTAAACCACCCTGCTTCTCCGTCGCCTTCAAGATCAACCACGACGCGGGTAAAAGAGTCATGCGAGGCTACGCGGATCCCGGTGGGAACGAGGCCACCCAGGCCAGGAGGCAGGTGGCGCTGATCCTCGAGGGAGGGCGTGCCCATGCCGCCGAAAGCAGGTTTTGGATCATTACCCTGCGCTTGTTGCTGATGGTGGCTTAAAGGGGCGGTGTCTTCTACCGTCTTGGTTGGGTCATCGGCAGTGGTCGTGGTGGAAGGCTCTGATTTCTTTGCCGCAGACGTGGTCGATTCCGCCGTGGAACTGGTTGATTCCTCCTGCGTAGCGAATGAGGCATCGGCGGCCTCGTCATCGCTGGGGCTAGCGCAAGCAGCCAGCGAGAGCATGCAGCTCATGCCGGCGCCAGCAGCGATAACGCGGGTGAGAGTAGATCGAGACATTCTGACCACTTCCTAGGTTGTCTACCTTGTTGTCTCTTTCAATTCTACCGGTACACAAGTGGCCCAACTGGGGAAGTGATGCAATTGTTGTACAAGGGAAAGTAGCGAAGGCGTGGGCCTAACGCTTCAATTGGACGAGCTGGATGAGGTTACCCACGGTATCGTCAAAGACCGCAATGATGGAGGGGCCAACGTCGGTGGGCTCCATGGTAAAGTCCACGCCCTTGTCCTTGAGTTCGGCGTATTCTTTCTCCACATCCTGCGATAAGAATTGGGTGACCGGGATATTATCCGCCTTCAGCGCCTCGGTGTACGTCTTGGCGGCCGGATGTCCCTTGGGCTCAAGGAGCAATTCAACGCTGCCATCGCCGTCCGCGTTGGCGACCGTAAGCCACCGGAAATCGCCGTGCGTGACGTCATCTTTGACCCGGAAGCCAAGGACATTGACATAAAAATCGTGGGCGCGAGCAACGTCATCTACTGGAACGGAGGCAATATAAATCTGCATGCCGCCCAGTCTAGCAGTGGTATTTTTGCCGTTCGGAGGCTCGCCCGCCGCGGATGGGCGAGCGCGATAGGATGGGAAGGAAACAAAGGTTTAACTCAAAGTTGTTAAGAAAGTGAGGCCCGCAATGGCGATCAAAGTAGGAGTCTTGGGAGCGCAAGGGCGCGTCGGCAAGGCGATTGTTGAAGGCGTTAATGCCGAAGATGATCTAGAGCTTGTAGCGGAAATTAGCCGCGGGGATGACCTGCAGCAATTGGTTGATAATCACGCAGAGGTCATCGTGGACTTCACCCAGCCTGATTCGGTGATGGGAAACCTGGAGTTTTGCATCGCGAACGGCATTCACTGCGTGGTGGGTACCACTGGCTTTGATAAAGAGCGCTTGGACCAGGTGGAGCAGTGGACCCGCCAAGAGGGCGCTGGAAACGTGCTGATCGCTCCGAATTTCGCCATCTCTGCCGTGATGACCATGGTGCTTGCTAAGCAGGCGGCGAAGTTCTTCGAGACCGCAGAGGTCGTGGAATTTCACCACCCCACCAAGCTGGATGCGCCTTCCGGTACCGCCATCCACACCGCAGAGGCCATTGCTCAGGCGCGCCGCGACGCCGAGTTGGGCGAGATGCCGGATGCGACGGAAAAGTCCCTCGAGGGCGCGCGCGGCGCGAATGTAGACGGAATCCCAGTGCATGCCGTGCGTACCCGCGGCATGGTGGCCCACGAAGAGGTTATTTTCGGTGCGCAGGGGCAATCCCTGACCATCCGCCAGGATTCCTACGATCGTTCCTCCTTCACTCCCGGCGTTTTGTTCGGCGTGCGGGAGATTGCGCAGCACTCGGGATTGGTTGTCGGGCTAGACAAGTACCTGGGGCTGTAGCGGTATGGCCACTGCGAGTGAGCTAAATATCCAGCTCATTGCCGCCACCGAGTTTCACCCGCCTCAGGGAACGCAGTGGCGTGCCGATGAGACGGCGACCGATGGCGAGGCCCTCGTCGAATTCGCGGGGCGAGCGTGTTATGAGTCTTTTGACAAGCCCAACCCACGGACCGCGACGAATTCCGCCTACCTGCACCACATCATGGAGGTAGGCCATACGGCGCTATTGGAACACGCCACGGCGACGATGTACATCACGGGGCTCTCGCGCTCAGCCAGCCATGAATTGGTTCGCCACCGGCATTTTTCCTTTTCACAGCTATCCCAGCGCTTTGTGCACCCTAATGAGATGCACGTAGCGCTGCCCAAGCTGGTGGAAGAAGATGAACAATTGCGCCGGTTGGTCATGCAAGCCGTGGATGAAACCCGTTTTGTCTACGATGAGCTGCTAGAGGCCTTGGAAGAAAAGCTGGATGAACCGAATGCGCTGCTGCGAAAGAAGCAGGCGCGGCAGGCGGCGCGCGCGGTATTGCCCAATGCGACGGAAACCAGGCTCGTCGTTACCGGCAATTACCGCGCGTGGCGCCACTTCATTGGGGCGCGGGCGGCCGAGCACGCTGATACGGAATTGCGCGAAGTGGCGGTGGAGTGCTTGAAGCATTTGCAGGAGCAAGCACCAGCGCTTTTCGATGACTTCCATATCACCACGTTGGCCGATGGAACGCAGATGGCCGCAAGCCCTTACGCTTAACACGCGCCACCCCGATGCGGCCAAAAGGTGCCCTAGCGGGTAACCTTGACGGCTATGAGCACAGGTATGACAGCAAAGACTGGCGTTGACACCTTCGGTCGCATTGGCGTCGCCATGGTCACTCCGTTTGATCGTGACGGTGCGCTGGATGTAGAAGCGGGTCGCCGCCTGGCAGCTCATCTCGTAGACAACGGCGTGGATTCACTCATCTTGGGTGGAACGACGGGCGAGTCTCCTACCACGTCCTTGGACGAAAAGTTGGAGCTGCTCAAGGCCGTAAAAGAGGAAGTGGGAGACCGCGTCCGGATTTGTGCGGGCGCCGGAACGAATAACACCGCAACCGCGATTGAGGTTGCCCAAGCTTCCGCCGCCGCAGGAGCCGATAGCTTGCTCGTGGTGACTCCGTATTACTCCAAGCCCTCCCAAAAGGGCGTCTACGAGCATTTTGCCGCAGTTGCTGATTCTACGGATCTGCCGATTTGCGTCTATGACATCCCTGGCCGCTCGGGCATCCCAGTGGCGTCGGATACGCTCCGCCGCCTTGCGGAATTGCCGACTATCCAAGCCGTGAAAGACGCCAAGGGCGATCTTTCCGCGGCCGCAGAACTCATCCAAGAAACCGACTTGGCGTGGTATTCCGGTGACGATCCGATAAATCTGCCGTGGCTATCCCTCGGCGCTTCGGGTTTCATCTCCGTCATCGGTCACGCTGCGCCGCGTGCCTTGGTAGAACTCTATGAAGCTTTCGATGCGGGCGATTTGGCCCGCGCGCAAGAAATAAATTACTCAACGCTTCTTCCACTGACCCGCGCTCAGGCGCGGTTGGGCGGAGCGACATTTGCAAAGGAAGCTCTGCGACTGCAGGGCTTTGAAGTTGGCGATCCCCGCCTTCCTGTTACCGCCGCGAGCGAGGAGGAACGCGAGGTACTTCGCCGTGATTTGGAACAATCTGGAGTCCTTTAAGAATGACTGAACCCCGTAACCGTTCCCGCAAGGTCACCCGTAAGGCGGGTCCACCTTCGGAAACTGAGACCGCCTCCAATGAGGCGGCTTCGCCCGTATTTCAGGCCCCTGCCAATAACGCCGGTACTGCCGGAAATGAGGAGCAGGGCAACTCTGGCAAGAATAACTCTGCCGATAACAAGAACGACGGCGATAACAACGGCCGCCGCTCGCGTTCCCGTGGCGGCCGCGGCCGTGGCCGTGGTGGAAACGGCAATAATGGCAATGGCCAGGGAAATAACCACGGCGGCAATAACAAGATCAACAACGGTGGCAACGGAAAGAACGGCAACGGCAAGGGCCGTGGCCGCAATAACAATAATCGCGGCCGCCGCAATGTGCCGAAGTCCATGCAGGGTGCTGATTTGACCAAGCGCCTGCCGGAACCGCCAAAGCAGGCGAAGGATACCCTGCGCATTTACGCCTTGGGCGGTATTTCCGAAATCGGCCGCAACATGACCGTCTTTGAGTACGGCGATGAGCTGCTCATCATTGACTGCGGCGTGCTCTTCCCATCGTCTGGCGAGCCCGGCGTGGACCTTATCCTGCCGGACTTCGGGCCGATTGAAAAGAAGATCGACAAGGTCAAGGCCCTCGTGGTCACCCACGCCCACGAAGACCACATCGGTGCCATCCCGTGGCTGCTGAAGCTGCGCCCGGATATCCCCATTGTGGCCTCCCGTTTCACCATCGCGCTTATTGCGGCGAAGTGTAAGGAACACCGCCAGAAGCCGAAGTTTGTTGAGGTCAACGAAAAGTCCGACGTGACCTACGGCTGCTTCCGCGTTCGCTTCTGGGCGGTCAACCACTCCGTGCCGGATGCGCTCGGCATCATGCTGGGCACCCCGGCAGGCAATATCATCCACACCGGTGATATCAAGCTGGACCAAACCCCGTTGGACAATCGCCCGACGGACCTTCCGGCGTTGTCTCGTTACGGCGACGAGGGCGTCGACCTCATGCTGTGCGATTCCACCAACGCCACCGTGCCGGGTGTATCCGCCTCGGAGGGCGATATCCCGGCCAACTTCAAGCGCTTGGTGGCTAATGCGAAGCAGCGCGTCATCTTGGCTTCCTTTGCCTCGAATGTCTACCGCGTGCAGGCCGCCATCGACGCCGCTGTGGCCAATGGCCGCAAGGTGGCCTTTAATGGCCGTTCGATGATGCGCAATATGGAAATTGCGGAAAAGATGGGCTTTTTGAAGGTCCCGCGCGGCACCATTATCCCCATCGATGAGGCTGCGAAGATGGCCCCGCACAAGACCATGCTCATTACCACTGGTACGCAGGGTGAGCCGATGGCCGCGCTGTCCCGCATGGCCCGCCGCGAGCACCGCCAGATCACGGTGCGCGATGGCGATACCATCATCTTCTCTTCCTCGCTCATTCCGGGCAACGAAGAGGCCGTCTTCGGCGTTATCAATATGCTGTCCCAGATTGGTGCCAACGTCATCACCAACCAGGACGTCAAGGTCCACGCTTCCGGCCACGGTTACTCCGGCGAGCTGCTCTTCCTGTACAACGCGGCGCGCCCGCGCAATGCCATGCCGGTCCACGGTGAGTGGCGCCACCTGCGCGCCAATAAGGAATTGGCGATTTCCACCGGCGTGGCTCGCGACCGGACGGTCTTGGCGCAAAACGGCGTCGTGGTGGATCTGCGCAAGGGCCGCGCGGAGGTCGTCGGCCAGCTGCAGGTTGGCCACCTCTACGTCGATGGCGTGTCCATGGGCGATGTCGATGCCGATACCTTGGCAGACCGCACCAACTTGGGTGCCGGCGGCGTCGTATCCATTACCTGCGTGATTGATAATCGCACCTCCCGCCTGCTCGAGCACCCGACTGTGGCAACCACCGGTTTCTCCGATGATGACCGCGGTGTTGTGCCCGAGGTGGCGGAGATGGTGGAAAACACCATGAACGATCTCGCCGCAGAGGGCGAGAATGACACCTACCGGATGGTGCAAAAGCTGCGCCGCAAGGTCTCCAAGCTCATGGATTCCAAGTACAAGCGCGAGCCGGTTATTTTGCCCACCATCGTGCCGACGAATTCAGGCATGCTGCTTGCCGATGACGCCGATGTCGACGCCAGCCGCGAGTCCCTGTAGGTTCTCCTACAAAAGGATTTAATTCCGTCATAGTTTCTGTGCCCCAGTATTTCGATGACCTCGGTATGCTGGGGCATATGTCGTTTTCATCTTCCGAACGCGCCAAGATGGTCGCGCTTTTGCATCAGTTAGGTCCAGACGCCCCCACGCTGTGTGAGGGCTGGACCACGCGCGACTTAGTTGCTCACCTGTGGGTGCGCGAAAATCGTCCCGATGCCGCCGCGGGCATGTTCTTTTCGGTCCTGCAGCCCCACTTGGAAAAGGAATCCGCCAAGGTTGCCCGCCGTGATTTCGATGAGCTTGTCGATGCCTGGGGGAGGGGACCAGCAAAGCTCAACCCCGCGCGCTTTCTTGATGCCCAGCAGAATTTGGCCGAGCATTTTATCCATCACGAGGATATCCGCCGCGCCAATGGCCAGACCGAACCGCGCGACTTTTCCGCCGCGGTCCAGAAGAAGCTGCACCGCTTTTTGAAGATCTGGGCAAAATTTAGCCTGCGCAAGTCCACCCAGCCGGTGATCCTACAGCCGGATGGGCTGCCGCGTATCGTCGTAGCAGACAAGCACGGGGTAGCCGATCGCGGCGACCGCGTGGTCCGCGTCAGCGGGGAGGTCGGCGAACTCCTCCTGTGGGCGTACGGGCGCGACGTTGTCCAGGTCACCATCAATGGCGATGAGACCGCCATTAAAATGTCAACCCTGTAGGCTAGAAAAAGCCGATTTTGCGGCCCGTGCTCCGCCTTTTTGGCCCGAACGCGGGGTATTTCTGGGTTAAATAGCCCTGTCACGCGTGTGGCGTATGTGATTTGTGGGGTTTTCCGGTTAAGGTAAATGACATGTCTGTCAAAAATGCCTCCTCTCGCGGATCGCGCCGGAACCAGACGCGAGCATCGAAAAGCGCGCCTGGCCGGAAAGCGAACCGGTCGCGGCCGTCTGGCCGCAGCCAGTCCAGCGCCGGTGTGCCAGAGACGCTGGAGATGACCTCGTCTGGGCGCGCGGCAGGAACGACGCAAGAGCGTACGGGGAGTGCATTTAGGGCCGTCGGCAAGGGGCTTGGCTCCGCTTTTGGTGCCACCGCGCGCGGAATGGGCAATGTTGCCCGCGGCCTAGGCAATGGCCTTGCGGGCCTGAAGCCGAGCCAGGATGTAACTGCTGACGGCACGGAGGATTTCGAGAGAACAAGGGAGCCACAGGAAATTTCTGATAGCGCCGGGAAAAAGAAGAAAAGTAAGGTAACTCGCGCGCGCGATATCGCAGCAGAGGAGGAGGCACAGGCTGCCGAGGAGGCAGCGGCTTCCTCGCAGGGCGGGTTGCGAGTCAATAATCCAGATGCGGTTGCCCTGGTGCTCATCGGCGTAGCCATCGTCCTCGCCGCCACCGTGTGGTTTGGCGTTGCCGGCCAGGTGGGTGCCTGGGTGGGTAACCTGGTGCGCTACGTCATCGGCGCCGGCGCGTGGGTGCTTCCCATTGCGCTCGTCGCGCTGGCCATTTCGCTCATGATGGAAATGGATGGTCCATCCGGGCGCATTAATCCGCGCATTGCGGGCGGCACGACGATCATCGTGCTGGCGATGCTGAGCCTCATCCACATCTTTGCCGGCAATCCGCCGCTTGGGTTTACCACCGATACCGCGGGCGGGGCCGGCGGTGTCGTCGGCTTTGCCATCGGTGGGATCCTAGATGCCGCGTTTACCTCGTATGTCGCAGTACCCCTGCTCTTCTTGGTCATCATTTACGGTGCGCTGCTGGTTACGGGTATTACCATCCGCGAGGCCTATGAGCTCGTGGCGGATTCGCTGCGCTCGGCATTTTCCCGCTTTGGCGGCAGCGATGCAGAATACGATGATGCGGGCGAGGATGACCTCTACGGCCACGTGTCTGGCGATATCGACGATATTGCGCACGGCCGCGAGCGTTCCGAGCGCCCCGCCCCGAAGCGCCGCAGCACGTCTACTCCGCGCAAGACTGGCAGCTCTTATCCAGTGCAGTCGCTTGCCGATGCCCCCGAGGACGACCACACCGTCGCCTTCAACACCCCCGTCCGCGCGGGCTATGAGCCGGTGGACCGTACCGACGAAGAGCTGGGCTACGGCGCGGACTCCCAGGTGGGGGATACCGATGCCTTCCCGGCAGTAGATGGCGCTGACTACGCAGAGGGCTCCGAATCCACCCAACCGGCCCTGCCAGAAAGCGAGCCCACCCGCGTCTTGGGTTCTGCCAGCGGTGGGTTTTCCGTCGGCCACAAGTCGCGGGCTGCCCGCGCCGCTGGTGCTGGAGCCACTGGAGCCGCTGGCGCCGGTGCTGCCGCTGCTTCTGGTGCGGCTGGTGCCGCGGGCGCAGCCGGCAAGGCCAAGGGCGCTGCTGCCGGTGCGGCTGGAGCTGCCGCCGGAGCCGCTGCCGCTGGTGCCGCCAAGGCCGGTTCCGATGCCGTGTCTTCGGCGCACGAGGAAGCCCGGCGCCTATTCCGCGAGCGCTCTGGGCGCGATGCGGCCACGGGAGCCCAGGTGGAATCCACCGCGGCGGCGGAACAGCCTGCCGCACAGCCCCAAGCGCCCGCGCCTGCGCAATTTGGCAACGACAACTATGCGGTGCCCTCTACTGATCTGCTAACCCCAGGCACGCCTGCGAAGGAACGCACCGAGATCAATGACCGCATCATTGAGGCCATCACCGATGTCTTCGAAGAGTTCAACGTCAATGCTCAGGTAACTGGCTTTAGCCGTGGCCCTACGGTGACTCGCTATGAGATTGAGCTTGGACCAGGCGTGAAGGTTTCGAAGATCACGAACCTGCAGTCCAACCTGGCTTATGCCGTGGCTACCGATAACCTGCGCTTGCTCACGCCGATTCCAGGCAAGTCCGCGGTGGGTATTGAGGTTCCTAACCCGGACCGCGAAATGGTCCACCTGCGCGAGGTCTTGGACGCGCCCAGCATGACGTCTTCCCCGGACCCAATGTTGATTGGCCTGGGCAAGGATATTGAGGGCGAATACACGTCCTTTTCCGTGCAGAAGATGCCGCACCTGTTGGTTGCCGGCGCTACCGGTTCCGGTAAGTCCGCGTTCGTGAACTCCATGCTGGTCTCGCTGCTCACCCGTGCCACCCCGGAGCAGGTACGCCTGATCCTCGTCGACCCAAAGATGGTCGAGCTCACGCCGTATGAGGGCATCCCGCACCTGATTACGCCCATCATTACCCAGCCGAAGAAGGCCGCGGCGGCCCTCCAGTGGCTGGTGGAAGAGATGGAGCAGCGCTACATGGATATGAAGGCCGCGCGCGTGCGCAAGATCGAGGACTATAACCGCAAGGTTGTCTCCGGCGAGTACCAGGCACCGGCCGGTTCCGAGCGCGAGGTCCGGCCTTATCCTTATATCGTCTGCGTCGTCGACGAGCTGGCGGACTTGATGATGACCGCCCCGAAGGAGATCGAGGACTCCATCGTCCGCATCACCCAGAAGGCGCGCGCCGCCGGCATCCACTTGGTGCTTGCTACTCAGCGCCCGTCCGTCGACGTGGTCACCGGCCTCATCAAGACCAACGTGCCTTCCCGCTTGGCCTTTGCCACCTCGTCCTTGACCGACTCCCGCGTCATCTTGGACCAAGGCGGCGCGGAAAAGCTCATCGGCATGGGCGATGGTCTATTTATCCCGCAGGGCAAGCGCCCAGTGCGCATGCAGGGTGCCTTCGTCTCCGACGATGAGGTCATGGATGTCGTCGAGGCCGCTAAATCCCAGGCCGCCCCGAACTACACCGAGGGCGTGACCGAGGAAAAGCAGTCCGAGGCGAAGAAGGAAATCGACGATGACATTGGCAAGGACATGGATGACCTCCTCGAGGCCGTCGAGCTGGTGGTCACCGCTCAGCTGGGTTCCACCTCAATGCTGCAGCGCAAGCTGCGCATCGGCTTTGCCAAGGCGGGTCGCCTGATGGACCTGATGGAATCGCGCGGCGTCGTCGGCCCATCGGAAGGCTCCAAGGCCCGCGAGGTGCTGGTCAAGCCAGAAGAACTCGACACCATCCTGTGGATGATTAAGGGCGCCGACCCTGCCGATGCCCCTAAGGAAATCCAGGACGAGTTGAACCAGGAAGAAGCAAACGATGATGCGGGCGATTCTGCAGAGTCTGCTACTTCCGATTCCTCCGATGCGCCCAATTCCGATACGCGGACGGTGCAAGCGACCTATAACCCATCGTCCGGGGCATTCTAAGTAGTGTAAGATGGTCACGGTCTTGGAGGGGAGTACCCCACATTCGGCATAGATCGTCAACACGGTAGCTGTGCGCTCCCGGTCGTGTCGGCCCAGCGAGGAATAGCCGCTGGGCGGGGGAGACCTCCGGTCACTTTCTTAAAGTAAATTCGACCGGAGGGATCTCGGATGAACGTCTCATTGTGGGTGTGGCTGGTCACCGGTGCGGTGATTCTAGCCTTTTTTATATTCGACTTTTATTCTCACGTGCGCAGTCCACATGAGCCCACTTTGAAAGAGTCGGGCCTGTGGACCCTTTTCTACATTGCCGTCGCCCTAGTTTTTGGCGGCGTTGTCTGGGCCGTATGGGGCCATGAGCACGGCATTCAATTCTTTACCGGTTATGTCACAGAGCAAGCGCTTTCCGTGGATAACCTCTTCGTATTTGCGCTTATCATGGGATCCTTTAAAATCCCACGCAAGTACCAGCAAAAGGTGCTGCTCATCGGCATCATCATCGCCCTCGTATTCCGCTTGGTATTCATCTTGCTGGGCGCGGCCGTTATCTCGGCGTGGTCCGATATTTTCTACCTCTTTGCCATCTTCTTGCTCTACACCGCCATCAAGTTGGTCATCGATGAGATTCGGGACGCGCCGGAGACCAACCCGAACGATATGGCCATCATCAAGCTCGTGCGCAAGGCCGTAGATGTTACCCCGCAGTACCACGGGGATAAGCTCACCCACGGCATGGACGATGGCTCAAAGAAGGGCAAGTTTGCTTTCACACCGCTGTTTGTGGCGCTGGTGTCCATTGGGCTAATCGATGTCATGTTTGCTTTCGATTCCATTCCGGCAATCTATGGCATCACCTCGGAGGCGTTTTTGGTCTTTACCACCAACGCTTTCGCGCTGATGGGTCTGCGCCAAATGTACTTTCTTATCGATGGCCTCTTGGACCGCCTCGTCTACCTGCCCTACGGCCTGGGCATCATCCTGGGCTTCATCGGCGTCAAGCTGCTCTTCCACGCTTTGCACGAGAACAACCTGCCGTTTATCAATGGCGGCGACAATATCGAATCCGTGCCGGAAATCTCTACCATCGGCTCGCTGGTGGTCATCGTTGGGGTCCTGGTCATCACGGTTGTTGCATCGGTTATCAAGAACATGCGCGATAAGACCCAAGGCGCAGTGGCTGTATCCCACAACCACTACGACTGGGATGAGGAAGGAAATAAGATCGTGCGCAATACGCGCGGCGATTACCTGGGCAGGGCCGAGGATCTGTCCAAGGAAGACCTACCCAACAAGTGGGGAGCCTAGAAGCGGGCTTTAACCGGATTCCACTCGCGGAAGCTGCGGCCCTGGAGGCAGCCGTCTTGATAGAAGGGATCTTCGTTCATCAGCTGGATGACATCGGTCACTTGGGTGTCATCATTGTCAAAGCGCACGATGATGAGTGCGCCTCCTTGGGAATCCGTGAACGGTCCTGAGGCCACGATGGTGCCCTCATCAAACAGCTTCCCAGTGAACTCGCGGTGGGCCGGGCGGACCTTCGCTATCTCTGGGTTGGCCGGGTTGTATTCGTAATTGACTGCAAAATATTTCATACCGGACAGTATAAATTCTCGGGGGAGTGTGCCGCGAGACCATAACCTTAGCGGGTAGTATGTATAGGGTGAATCAACCCGGAGCACAGTCAGCGCAGTCCTCGGATGTGAATCCGCAGGTCTCTAATTGGAATCTGCCGAATGTCCTTACCTGCCTGCGTATCGTTTTCATTCCGGTCTTTGCATGGCTGGTCATCGGTGGCCACCAGTGGTGGTCTTTTGGCGTCTTTGCCGCCTTAATGCTCACGGATAAGCTCGATGGCGATATTGCCCGCGCCCGCGGGTTGATTACCGATTTTGGCAAGATCGCCGACCCCATTGCTGATAAAGCGCTCATGACCACAGCGCTTGTCTGCCTCAATATCGTCGATCAGCTTTCGGTCTGGGTCACCGTCATTATTCTGATTCGCGAATTCGGCATCACCATCTGGCGCATGGCCCTGCTGCGCCGCGGAAAAGTCGTCCCAGCCTCCAAGGGTGGTAAGCTAAAGACCGTCCTGCAGTCTTTCGCCGTGGGCCTATACTTGTGGCCGCTTCCCGCGTGGATGGATATTCCTACCTCCTTCATCATGTGGATGGCCGTCGTGGTAACGGTCGTTACCGGCGTGCAGTATCTCATCGATGGACAGAAGCAAAATAGCTAAACGCAATGACCTTTACAGAATCTGACCTCGTTGCCTCATTAACAGAGCGCCACGAGACCTTGGCCTTCTGCGAGTCGCTGACTGCCGGCCTAGCCAGCGCTACCATCGCTTCGGTGCCTGGAGCATCGGCCGTCCTGCGCGGTGGTCTTGTAACCTATGCCACAGAGGTCAAGTCCCATTTTTTGGATAAACCAGTTTCCGAGATCGAGCGCGTGGGCGTCGTCTCTGGCGAAACCGCAGTCGATATGGCCCGCGCCGCCGCCGCGGAAACCGAGGCCGATTGGGGGATAGGGCTTACCGGCGTTGCCGGGCCGGATAAACAAGAAGGAAAAGATCCCGGCACGGTATTTTTAGGAATCTATTCCGCCGACCGCATAGCGCATTCTTATTGCTTGCACGACTTGGGTACTGAACGCAACGGCATCAGAAAGGCCACGGTAGGAGCAGCCATCGCCCAACTTGGTGCAATCATCAAAAACTTTCCTACTAGTGGGGAACAAATTTCATCGAAGGAGCGTTAAAACTTACGATGAACATTTCTACAGCAGTCCTCGACCACTCGGCGCAGACTGCCGCGGAACCTGCGGCAGCGGCACCATCGGCGCCACAACCTGCCCGCGCCCCCGAGCCACTTTTGCGCGAAGCATTGGGCTTGACCCTGCGTGCTTTCCGCGCGGATAAGTCAGTTACCCTGCGCGAATTGGCTAGCGTTGCCCGCGTGTCACCGGGCTACTTGTCGGAGCTTGAGCGGGGCCGCAAGGAAGTTTCTTCTGAGCTCTTGGCATCCGTGTGCCACGCACTTGACGCGTCTGTGTCGGACGTCCTGATTGAGGCTGCCGGTTATATGGCGTTGCCCTCGATGGATGAAGAGCTCGCGCATACCGCGCCGGCTGCTTCTGAGCTTTAACGCGTGCGCGATTCTGAGAAGAATTGCCGCGGTGGATACCTGCGATTAGTGGCGGCAGAGCCCTAGGCGTTGGGTTACTATGAACACGACAACGCGACGCATTACCACATTCCCTAGAAAGGTCTAGAGCATAATGGCGAATCCATTTGTTAAGGGTTGGAAATACCTGATGGCACTGTTCGATAATAAAATCGAAGAGAACGCCGATCCGAAGGTGCAGATTGAGCAGGCCATCGAAGATGCCCAACGTCAGCACCAAGAGCTTTCGCAGCAAGCGGCGGCGGTCATTGGCAATCAGCGCCAGCTGGAGATGCAACTTAACCGTCGCTTAGCCGAGGTCGAAAAGCTGCAGGGCAATACCCGCCAGGCGCTCGAGCTTGCGGATAAGGCACGCTCCAATGGTGATGAAAACAAGGCCGTGGAGTACGAAAACGCCGCCGAGGCCTTTGCCGCTCAGTTGGTGACCGCAGAAGAGTCTGTGGAGGACACGAAGAAGCTCCACGACCAGGCGTTGCAACAGGCAGAGCAGGCTAAGCGCGCTGTAGAACGCAATAATGCCGCCCTGCGCCAGAAGGTTGATGAGCGTTCGAAGTTGCTATCGCAGCTGGAGCAGGCAAAGATGCAGGAAAAGGTTTCTGAGTCTTTGAACTCCATGAACGAGCTTTCGGCCGGCGGCAACACGCCTTCGCTCGATTCCGTGCGCGATAAGATTGAGCGCCGCTATTCCAAGGCTTTGGGTCAGGCGGAGTTGGCGGAAAATTCTGTCGAAAATCGCATGGCCGAGGTGCAGCAGGCGGGCGTCCAGATGGCCGGCCACTCCCGCTTGGAGCAGATCCGAAGCGAGATGAACTCCACGAAGTCGGTGGAAGGAAACCGCACCCAGGCCATCGAGGGCAATAAGGCCTCTGGGTCCGCTGCAGACCAGGCAGCGCAGCCGACGCAGCCGACCTCGAATGATGATGCCGTCCAAGCTCGCTTGCGAGAGCTGCGCGGAGAGTAACTCTCTCATCCCGCGCTCTTCATAGCGCTAATTGAAAAATAGCCTCCGATCTTTCCTTTGCCGCGTTGAGCGGTGGGGAAAGTCGGAGGTTTTGTAGCGCAAGCCGGGTATGTGCCTTAGTCGTCTTAGTCACCGACGCCGCGGGCCTGGAGGGCTTCGCCAATGGCCCGAGCACGCCGAATGGAGCGAATGATGACGGGCGTGACAAAGGCTGAGGGGGAGAAGCCAGCGCCGCGAGCCTTCCGGGCATCGAGAACCTCGTAGACCGTTTCGAACATGAGGGGGATGAGGCGGATAGTCAAGGACATCGCCAAGCTGATGTTTTCTACTGGGACGCCGAAACGATTCAGCGGCTGGAGGAATTCTTCCAGCGACTCCATGATGGCGTCGACGGTCGAGGTGAGCGTTAGTAAAAAGGCCAGAATCATGGCCGCCAAGATGTTGAGGAACATCACCGCGGCGTAGTCAAAATCCTTGGCCCACCATTGGAAACCGGCGAGGGGGATGAGGATGACCAGGGGTGGCCAGAGTTGGCTCCAGGCAATTCGTGGGGGGATGCGGGCGATGATATAGGTTAGCGCTGCGGCGATCACCGAACCGCCTGCCCACGGCAGAGTATTGAAAAAGATGCTGGTAACTAGGATAAATACCAGCAAGATGAGTATCTTCCAGCTGGGCTTCATCCGGTGGATTACCGTCGTGCCCGGAACGTACACGGAAAGCGGAATATTGGTTCTGCGTCGGGTCATTAGAGGTGGCTTTCTAAAGTGGCCGCTGCGCCATGAGATCTCTGTAAAAATCGATGACTTCTTGGGGAGCGCCATCGGCGGCAACCTTGTGGTCATCGATGCAGATGACACGGTCGAAATCCGTGAGGAACTCCAGATCGTGAGTAACGACGATGAGCTGCTGGTCAAGCTGCGCGAACTCGCGCTTGATGCGGTCGCGATTGCGGAGATCAAGCAGCGTCGTTGGTTCATCGGCGATGATGAGAACCGGGTCGATGACCAGCACTGCGGCTAAGGCGAGCAATTGCTTTTGTCCACCAGAAAGAGTGTGTGGGGAGCGCTCGGCAAATTCTAAAAGCCCGAATCGTTCCAAGGCGGCGTCTACTCGGGCAGTGCGCTCGTCCTTAGATAGCTTGAAGCGGCGCAGGGAAAAAGCGATGTCATCGCGCACATTGGGCATAACGATCTGATTTTCGGCATCAGAAAAGACGAACCCCACCTTTTCGCGCACCTTTTTGCCCTGCTCGCTGGGATTGATGCCGTCGACAGTGACGGTGCCCGCGGTGGGCTCACCCAGGCCATTTATTAGCCGGGTCAGCGTGGATTTTCCGCCGCCATTTTGACCGATGACGCCGATCCGCTGCTCGCTTAATGAGAGGTTGATGTTATCGAGGACCACCGTCTCATCAAAGGCTACCGTGACCGAGGAAAAGTCGATGATGGGCACTAGGAGGCCTTTCTACCCATCAAGTCGGGGAATGCGGAATGAACGCCAACGGCAATGATAACGGCCACGATGAGCTTTGCGGTGTCAACGAGGACGAACGGGCCTTGCGCCGCGATGGCCGGGCCGACGTCTAGTCCGGAGCGAAGCATCAAGCCAATCGCGCCACAGGTGTACTGCACCAGGAGGCCAACGATGGCGGCGATAGCGAAAACCACGGTCATCCCGCCCTTTCCGCGCGGGGCGCGGTAAGCAATGGCGCCCGCGGCGATGGGGGAAAGCACATAACCGACGATGTATCCCACGGTGGGGCCGGCAAGCGCGCGAAGCGTGGTGCCACCGCCTGCCAAAACGGGCAATGCCAAACCGATAAAGAGGAATAGCAAGCCAACGTAGCCGCCGCGTTTTCCGCCCAAGATGAGGCCGGACAAAATGAGCGCGGCGTTTTGCAAGACGATGGGCACGCCGGCGGTGCCTACGGGGATAGAAACGAAGGCTAAAACGATAACGAGGGCGGTAAATACCGCTACATAGGCAATGGTGGTTGCCACGGAGTTCTTCTGCATGGACAAAGATTAGCATCTTGGATAAAGGCGCAGTAGACACACCAATTTGAACGTCGTTCAAGGAGGCTAATTCTGGGGTCCAGGTAAAAGTTTTGGAAATATTTCCATGGTGGTGGGTAGGATTGCGCGCATGCGATTGACGGAGTACCACCAATTGGTTGTGGATGAATTTGGCGAATCAAAAGGGGCGTGGATTAGCCATTCGCATGTTTTATCAGAGCTTAATGGAACGCCGGATGAGCTTATCGAACGTGGCGTCGATCCCCGTCGTGTTTGGATAGGGCTGTGCAATGACTTCGATGTTCCCCAAGAACGCCGTCTCGGCGTAGATTACCCAACCTTATAAGGACTCAGAGAAGCCGAAAAGGCGTGTCTATTTTCGACATTCGAACAGATGTATGTACTCTAGTTGGGGTGTCGGTGTGGGCGACTACAGTGGGATCGCGATGAGGGCGGAACCATTTAGGGTTCTGCAGCAGTCTAATTAAGTGTTCACGCAGCGTCGTACGAGATAAGGATTTATAACAATGGCAACAAAAAAGAAATCATCCTCCGCCGCAACCAAGGGAGATGACCGCAAGAAGGCGCTAGATGCCGCGATGGCCATGATCGAAAAGGATTATGGCAAGGGCGCCGTCATGCGCTTGGGCGATGATGACCGCCCCCCCATCAAGGCCATTTCTTCTGGCAACACAGCAATCGACGTGGCGCTGGGCATCGGCGGCTTTCCGCGCGGGCGAATTGTGGAAATCTATGGCCCAGAGTCTTCCGGTAAGACGACGGTGGCGTTGCATGCCATTGCCTCAGCGCAAAAAGATGGCGGCATTGCAGCGTTTATCGATGCCGAGCACGCCCTCGACCCCCAATATGCACGTCTGCTAGGCGTCGACACCGATAACCTCCTTGTGTCCCAGCCAGATACCGGTGAGCAGGCCCTGGAAATCGCGGATATGCTGGTGCGCTCCGGCGCCATCGACATTATCGTCGTGGACTCCGTGGCGGCATTGACCCCTAAGGCGGAAATCGAAGGCGAGATGGGCGATAGCCACGTCGGCCTGCAGGCCCGCCTGATGTCCCAAGCCTTGCGCAAGATGACCGGTGCGCTATATAACTCCGGCACCACCGCAATCTTCATTAACCAGCTGCGCGAGAAGATCGGTGTGATGTTCGGCTCCCCGGAGACCACCACCGGTGGTAAAGCGCTGAAGTTCTACTCCTCCGTGCGCTGCGATATCCGCCGTATCCAGACGCTGAAGGATGGCCAAGACGCCATCGGTAACCGCACGAAGCTCAAGGTGGTAAAGAATAAGGTTTCCCCGCCGTTCAAGATCGCCGAGTTCGACATCATGTACGGCGAGGGCATTTCTCGCGAGTCCTCCATCATCGATCTCGGCGTAGAAAACGGTTTCATCCGCAAGTCCGGGTCCTGGTTTACTTACGAAGGCGATCAGCTGGGCCAAGGTAAGGAAAAGGCTCGTTCCTTCTTGAAGGACAACCCTGACCTTGCCAATGAGATCGAAAAGAAGATCTTCCAGAAGCTCGGCATTGGGGAAGAGGCGGCAAATGGTGAAGAAGCTACCGCCATGGATGTCCCCGGCTCCGATGACCCATTGACGGATGAATCCGTAGATTTGGTCCCGAACGTCGACTTCGATGACGACTAATCCTGTCCACCAACACTCCCACCGCTTAAAACCCGCGCTATGAATCAACCCGCCCCTGAAAAACTAGAGCAACTCCGCCAGGCCCTTGAAGCCTATGAAAAAGGAGAAGCCGGGGGCGGGCTTTTTGATCGGGAGGCCGAAGAGGCTAAATCAAAGGTTCGGTCCCGCGCATTGGGCTTGCTTGACCAGCGTTCGCGGTCCCGCCAGGAATTGTACGACCGCTTAGTACAAGCCGAATTCGACCCTGAGGTGGTTGACGAGGTCCTCGATGACTTAGCGCATGCGGGCCTCATTAACGATGCCGCCTTTGCCGCCGAATGGGTGCGGCAGCGGCATAAGCGGCGAGGGAAATCGCGCAGCGTCCTCGACCGCGAGCTCCGGGAAAAGGGCGTAAGTCAAGAAGACAGAGACGAAGCCCTTGCCCAAATTGACGCCGCCGATGAAGCGGCAATGGCCCGAGCCTTGGCGGAAAAGAAGGCGCGCAGCGTGAAATCCGTTCCTGTAGATAGGAAGGAACGGGATAAGGCCCTGCGCAGGATCGTGGGCGTATTGGCGCGCCGCGGGTTCAACGAGGGGATGTCCTTAAACATTGCCATTAGTGCCCTCGAGGAACGGTGCGAGGAGCTGTCGTCTCCTTAAATCCGGCGAATGGGGCTTAGTGCCTTGTTGGCTCCATCCTAGTGACTCGCACACGCGCCCCACCCATCGCTGACCCGCGCCCCGACGCGCCGCACTATGCGCCCGATTCCGCCTGCCCGCCTGCACGGGCGCCGAGTCGCGACGGTTATGAGTTGTTCTGGGTGATGGCTAGACTATGCCGACGTGGAGCAGACAATTCCTGAAACCCGTACCTATGAAGTCCGAACCTTCGGCTGCCAGATGAATGTGCACGATTCCGAGCGCATTTCTGGCCTGCTGGAGGAAGCTGGCTACGCGGCCGCAGACGAGGCCACGGAGCCGGATCTCATCGTCTTTAACACGTGCGCTGTCCGTGAAAATGCCGACAAGCGCCTCTACGGCACGCTGGGTGCATTGAAGAAGACAAAGGAGAACCATCCCGGCATGCAAATCGCCGTGGGCGGTTGCCTTGCACAAAAGGATAAGGACACCGTCCTCGACAATGCACCGTGGGTGGATGCCGTCTTCGGAACCCACAATATGGCAGCGTTGCCAACTCTCCTTGAGCGCGCCCGCCATAACGAGGAAGCTCAGGTCGAGATCGTCGATTCGCTAGAGGCGTTCCCCTCCGTATTGCCCGCTAAGCGCGAATCCGCCTACGCGGGTTGGGTATCGGTATCCGTGGGTTGCAATAACACCTGTACCTTCTGCATCGTTCCCTCCCTGCGCGGCAAGGAAGAGGACCGCCGGCCGGGCGATATTCTGGCCGAGGTACAGGCACTGGTGGATCAGGGAGTTTCTGAGGTCACCCTCTTGGGCCAAAACGTCAACGCTTACGGCGTGAATTTCGCCGACCCAGAAATGCCACGCGACCGCTTTGCTTTCTCGAAGCTGCTGCGCGAAGTGGGCAAGATCGATGGCCTCGAGCGCCTGCGGTTTACCTCCCCGCACCCGGCGGAATTTACCTCGGATGTCATCGATGCCATGGCGGAAACCCCGGCGGTGTGCCCGCAGTTGCACATGCCGCTGCAGTCCGGCTCGGATAAGGTCTTGAAGGACATGCGCCGTTCCTACCGCACGAAGAAGTTCCTGCGCATCCTCGATGAGGTCCGTGAGAAGATTCCGAACGCGGCGATTACCACCGATATCATCGTTGGTTTCCCGGGCGAGACCGAAGAGGATTTCCAGGCTACCATGGACTTGGTCCGCCGCGCCCGCTTCGCCTCGGCATTTACCTTCCAGTACTCCGCGCGCCCTGGCACCCCTGCGGCGGAGATGGACAACCAGATCCCTAAGGAAGTCGTCCAGGATCGCTTCGAGCGGCTCGTTGCGTTGCAAGATAGCATCCAGGCGGAAGAGAACCAGAAGCTCGTGGGCACTGAGGTGGAGCTCTTGGTCCAGGCAGAGGGCGGACGCAAGAACGATGAGACCCACCGCATGTCGGGTCGAGCCCGCGATGGGCGCCTCGTGCACTTTAGCCCCATTGATGACAACGGCGCGGACATCTCCGCCGAGATTCGCCCCGGCGACGTCGTGCGCACCAAGGTCACGGGTGCAGGCTCGTTCTTCCTGCTTGCCGATGCCGCAGTAGCTGCCCACACCCGCACCAAGGCCGGCGACATGTCGGCAGCAGGCCAAACCCCCACTACCGCTCCGATTGGGGTGGGCTTGGGACTGCCGGGCATCGGCAAGCCTGCTGGCGCTGCTGCAGCGGATTCTTGCGGCTGCTAACCGGGGAGTAGGCTAGGGTGCCATGAGAGAGCGAAATACCACCACCGCCGCCCAGGAGGCGGCACAGGCGGAACGCCGAGCAGCACAAACCATGGATTTGCGTGGGCAGAAGGTGACGCTGTGGATCGCTGTGGCGGCCTATATTGTCTACCTCATCGTTCCTTATGCCGGCTCCGCCCACGGGTGGCAGGCCTTAAGCTTTGGCACCACCGAGGACGGGGTGAAGATCTCGTTGATGGAGACCGTCTCCGCGTGGCTCGCGCTACTTGGCGTGGGCGTGCTGACGACGGCAACCCTGCTGACCCGCCGCGCCACGCTCGGGCTGATTGCGTGGATGATGGTGACGGTTTCTTTCTTCGTTAACCTGTGGGGCTTTTGGTACCGCGGCTCTACTGCGGATGCCCCGGCCATTGGCATGTGGGTGGGCATGCTGGCGACCTTCTTGGCCTTCTTAGGCTTTAGCCTCGTCGCCCTGCGCCGCAGCCCAGAGCAGCGCGCGGCAGAAGAAAAGGTTCGCGCCTCGGCGGGCCAGCTGGATGAGGTAGGCAAATTCCAGTCCGATATTGCGTCCCCGCAGCCGCAGGAGATGCTTGTCGATGACCGCCGGAAAAAGGCCGCCGAGCGCCACCGCCACCAACACGAAGGCTAAAGGTGGAGCTCCCAGGCAGAAGACTGGGAGATTTCCCGCGCCCCGAGCCGCGCATACAGCGCGTTCATGGCGGCGTCGCCGGCTGCGACGGAACAATAGCAGCGGCGCACCTGTGGCCACGCTTGGTTGACCTCGTGCAGGGCGGTGAGTTTTGCCAATTGTGCTAGGCCTTGCCGGCGGTGGTCGCGGTCGGTGACTGTGAGGGTCCATTCGCAGACCTCCGGATCTGCGGCCTCGTGCCGCGCCAGCTCCGTGAGCGCTACGACGTCCCCAGCATCATCGACGAGCGCTACGAGCAGCGTATGCCCGCGCCGCGAGCGCAGGCGTTGGTGAGCCTCCTCCAACCGCTGCCGGGACCACACGATGGGCTCGGTGGATAAAGTGCCGGTATCGGCATCCGCGGAGGCAACCGTTAAAAGGCGCATGACATCGTCGATATGTTCTTCCGGAATGGCATAGTCCTGCCAGACCGCGGCCGAAAGCCCGGGCGGAAAGAGAGCGGCAGCTGGGTGCTCGGGAATATCGATGGCTAATTGCCGCTCGCTATGGCGCTGCGTAAAGCCCAGGGATTGGTAGACCTCCGCCATTGCGTCATATTCCGGTGCCGTCTCCGGCGGGTGCAGCAAGCCCACGTGCGCGACGCTGCGGCCAAGCTGCTGGGTGATTTTTAAGGCGGTATCTCCCATCCAGGTAGCCACCTTTTGCCCCTCGGCATCAAGGGGTTCACCTGGCAGCGGCAGATCGCAAAGGACGCACTCGATTTCCGCGGCATTGCGCTCTTCTAAAAGTGGCAGGCTGATGTGGATAAATCCCACGTAGTCCAGCTCGGGGCTCGGTGCGGTGGCGGGGATCTGGGGCAGACCGAGCTCGGAGACGGGCCCGAGCGTCGCCGGGCCATCGACCACCGCGAAAAGGTAGGTCTGCGATTCGCCCGAACCCTGCAGGCGGTGCACCACGCGGCTAGGTGAGGTCGAGGCCGCCGCATCGCCGCTTGCTTCCTGCGCCGCCAGGTTTGCCCAGAAAACAAAGGATCGGATGCAATCCGCCGGTTCAGCCTCGGCTACCTGGGTCGGGCGCGCAATCTGAACGAGGTGCACTATTTATCGTTGACGGCATTGGCAGCGGCATCGGCAAATTCCTGCCATTGCTCCGCCTGCGCGCGCAGCTCCGCGGCCTTCTTCTCCTTGCCCTTAGCCTCCGCGGCCGCGGACTGGGCCTTGAAGTCTTCCACCTTGGCCTGGAATTGGGCCACGCGAGCCTGCGCTTCAGGGTCGGTGCGCCGCCATTCGGATTCTTCTGCTTGGGTGACGCGCTTTTCTAGCTGCTCAATCTTGGATTCGTACTCGCGCACCTGGTTGCGGGGCACGAAGCCGATTTCCTCCCACTTTTCCTGCAGCTCGCGCAGCTTAGCCTTGGCCTTGTCCATGCTTTGCGACGGATCGATCAGGCTATCGTATTCCGCAAGCAGCGCATCCTTCGCCTTGGCGTTTTCGGCGAACTCGCGGTCCCGCTCGTCGTTGACCGCATTGCGGGCATCAAAGAAGCGGTCCTGTGCGGCGCGGAACTTCGCCCACAGCTGGTCATCGACCTCGCGCGGGGCGCGGCCGGCAGCCTTCCACTCCGCCATCAGATCGCGGTAAGCGCGGGCGGTGGGGCCCCAATCGGTGGAGTCCTGGATGGCTTCAGCGCGCTCGACGAGCTCTTCCTTCTTCTTTCGCGCCGCCGCGCGGGCGCGGTCGAGATCCGCAAAGTGCGACCCGCGGCGCCTATTAAAGGAATCGCGGGCGCGCGAATAGCGCTTCCACAGGCCGTCATCGGTCTTCTTATCGATGCCCTTAATCTGCTTCCACTCTTCCAAAATGGCGCGGATGCGGTCGCCGGCGGCCTTCCATTCCGTGGAATTTTCGGCGATCTCTTCGGCCTCGGCGGCGAGCTTTTCCTTCGCCGCAATCGCGTCCTGACGGCGCTTTTCCCGCTCCGCCTGTGCCTGTTCACCGGCCACGACCGAGTGATCAATAACCGCCGCGAGGCGGCGATCCAGCGCCGCGATATCGCCAATGACCGCAGCGGTAGGCAGGGTCTCGCGGAGTTCGGCGGCGGTCTGCTTGATTCCTGCGGCCTCGCTGGGATTGGCGCGCAGGCGAGCCTCCAGGAGCTCGATCTCGGTGGCTAGGTCATCATACCGGGCGCCGAAGTGCTCGAGGCCCTCCTGCGCAGAGCCTGCCTGCCATTCTCCAATCTTGCGCTCGCCCTCGGGGGCGGACACGAAGACGGACCCATCGGCATCGACGCGCCCCCACTTGGCCGGATCGTTTTTGCTCGGTGATTGCACGGGCACGGGCTTGGCTGTGGGGTGGGGGCCCTTCTTGGGCATGGAACCTGGGGTAGGGGTGGGAGACATGGAAAGCCCTCCTAGACATATATCGCCGCGCGTCACGGCTGCCGGATGAAATCACTGGTTACATTACCGCGAAAAATCGCCGTGTGCCTAGAATCTATTTAATTACCTCCTCTTGGGTAGATAGTATGGAGGAATAATGTTCAATCTCATGGTTATGCCCGCCTCGCCGGCGCTGGCAGTCGAGCTAGCCCCCAACGACGCCGCTTCACGGGCGCTGCTGGCAGCGGCGCGCACGCTGGCGGTCGAAGCCGCAGCCGCCGGCATTGACGAAGCAGAAATTATCGGATCCCGCTCCTCGCGGTGGCATACCCGCCACGCGGGAAGCCTACGCGCCTGGGGAGCCGACCAGGTGCACGTGGGCGCCGGAAACTACCTACCAGAGATCATGGCACACTACGTCCTTTCCACGGTCCCACAGATAACGGTGCGCGATAGCCGCGACCGCCTGGGCACGCCAGACCCAAAGGTCCTTAGCATCGTGGTCGCAGACGGCAGCGCAGGCCTTACCGAGAAAGCACCGCTGGCCCTTATCCCCGGCGCGCAGGAGGCGCACCGGTGGTGCGAGGAGGTGTTGATGGGGGCATCGGCAAGCAGCGAGGCCGAATGGCTGAAGCAACGCGGCGTGGAAGAGCCAGCGCTCTGGCTCGAGCTTGCCGGCCGCACGCCCAAGCGCGCGCAGGTCCGGGCGACGGACGCCACCCTCGGGGTAGGCCGCTACGTGGCAGGTTGGGAGGTAGCATGCGCCCCATCGCAGTAGTTGGCCCCACCGCGTCCGGCAAATCCGCGCTCGGGCTGGCCCTTGCCCATGAACTGGGTGGGGAAGTGGTCAATGTCGATTCCATGCAGCTATACCGCGGCATGGATATCGGGACCGCGAAGCTTTCCCCCGCAGAGCGCGAGGGCATCCCGCATCACCAACTCGATGTCTGGGACGTGACGGAGACTGCTTCCGTGGCGCGCTATCAGCAGGCGGCCTTGCGCGATATCGAGGACATCATGTCCCGCGGAAAAACGCCCATCCTCGTGGGCGGATCCATGCTCTATGCCCAGGCGTTGGTGGATGACTGGCAATTCCCGCCGACCGATCCGCAGGTGCGGGCCAAATACGAGGCCCGCCGCGCCGATATCGGAACCGACGCGCTCCACGCCGAGCTTGCGCGCGTCGATCCGGCCGCCGCCGCCATCATCGAGGATAAAGACCCCCGCCGCACCGTCCGGGCGCTCGAGGTTATCGAGTTGACCGGCAAGCCCTTTAAGGCCAGCCAGCCGCCGAAGAACGGCCCGCCCCGGTGGGGGACGAAGCTGCTGGGGCTGCGCACAGATAGCGAGTGGTTGAACCCGCGCATCGAAAAGCGCACGCGCCTTATGTTTGAGCAAGGTCTCGTCGAGGAAGTAGAGCGCCTGCAGGATAAGGGGCTTGTGGCCGATTCCACCGCGGGTCGCGCCATTGGCTATGCGCAGGTTCTACAAGCCCTGCGCGGCGATCTGACCTGGGAGGATGCCGTGGAGTGCACGATTACTGGCACCCGCCGGTACGTGCGCCGCCAGCGTTCCTGGTTCAACCGCGATAAGCGCATTACCTGGCTCGATGCCGCGGGCGATACTACCGCCGAGGCTTTGTATGTGCTGCGGCGCTAGGGTAGAGGGTATGAAATTTGCCAAAGGCCATGGAACTGAAAATGACTTCGTCATCGTAGAAGACTTCGACGCCAAAACGCCGCTCTCACCGGATCGCGTGGCGGCGCTGTGTGACCGCCGGGCAGGAATCGGCGGCGATGGCCTGCTGCGGGTGGTTCGCGCCGGCGCCCTCGTGGACGCGGGCGAGCTGGCGGCCTTGCCGGACGGGGTGGATGCTGCCGATTGGTTCATGGATTACCGCAACGCCGATGGGTCCGTGGCGGAAATGTGCGGCAACGGCACCCGCGTCTTTGCCCATTGGTTGCGCTCGCACGACTTGGTTGGCGAGGACGCATTCACCATCGGCACCCGGGCGGGCGCCAAGCAGGTAACGGTGCATTCCTGTGATGCCACTGCCGCTAGCGTCACTGTGGAGATGGGGCCCGCGCGCGTGACCGGGGTGTCCACGGCCTCCGTAGGCGGTGAGTCCTACGCCGGCCTCGGGGTGGATATGGGCAACCCGCACCTTGCGGCCGTCATTCCAGGCCTGGAACCGGAAGCTTTGGCTACCAAGGAACTCACGGCGCCGGTCTACGATGAGTCCTTCTTCCCGGGTGGCGTGAACTTTGAGCTGGTTACCCCGCTGCGGGAGGGACACGTGCATATGCGCGTCTTCGAGCGCGGGGTTGGGGAGACGCAGTCTTGTGGCACGGGCACGGTTGCGGCAGCTATCGCCGCGCTTGCCGATGCCACCCAAGCTCTCGGCACCGTCCACGTCCACGTTCCCGGCGGCGAGGTCACCGTTGAGGTCTATGAGAACGGCACGCGCTTGACGGGACCGTCCGCCATCGTCGCTACGGGCGAAACGAGCCTGTAAGGGGCTTAGTTTTCGTCGTCGATCTGCCGCGTGCGGTAATCCGGGCCGAGCCGGAATGCCGCGCGGCGGGCAGCTAGCCACGATTCTTTTAGCTCGCGGGCGCGCTCATCGGTGACGCGGAGGAGGGCTTCCAAGTCCTGCGTGCGCATGCCGTGGGCGTGGATGCGGATATTGAGGCGGCGGAGGAAGCGGCGCGCCCCAGCCAACTCGTAGTGGAACGCATCGATGGCGGGGTGGGAACAGTCGAGGTCCAGCAGCGCGGGCCGGTATAGTGTGCGATCCGCCAGCGGCTCGGCCTCCGTGGACGTTTCGAATTCCTCGAATTCGGCGATGACGTCCTGGATATCGTCTGCCGAAAGCGAAATGGAGCTGCGCAGGGCCTGTCTTTCCGCGGTATCGGGGCGCGTGCGCAGCATGAACCACCCCGCGCCCACCAGCATGGCGGCGATGATGAGGCCGGGCAGTTTTAGCGTTACAACGATCGCGATCGCGCAAAGGACCAAGAGGACAAAGACAAGTGTCCTCCGGTTTTGCGGATCGCTAAGGAAAGGCATGGCCTAAAAATCTAGTGCCCGCCGCAGCCGCAACCGCCGGATCCACAACCGCACCCGCCATCGCCGCAACCGCCGGACGGCATGTCAATAGCGGCGGTGAGCAGGGCCGTACCGGAGATCACGGAATCCTTGGCCGGCAATTCCCCACGGTCCGCCGGCAGGCAGAGATCGAAGGGGAATAGCCCATCCATGACGAGGTGCGCGAATTTCTCGCCGGTGAGTTCATTGGTGCGCCATTCGGCTTCCATCACCCGGGCGGCAAAGGTGGCCGCAGGAGTGGGGGCCTGTGCGCCCGAGCCCGAAGCGATGACGCGGGCGCCTTCGGATTCAAAAAGGGCGGGGTACTCGCCGGTTTCGGCTTCGAATGCGGCCGGGGACTCGTAGGTGGTGATATCAAGACCCATGGCGGTCAGCGATACCTGCTGCCATTCCTGCCGCGGTTCTTCTGCCAACAACGGTCCCTGCGCGAGGTTCGCCGTGACCTGCGCCAGCGGCGTGCCGAACGGATCGATGATATCCATGATCGCCAGCACGTCATTAAACATCTCCACGTGGGCAAAACCCTGCGTAACCGCATCGAAACCGATAAAGGTGGCGTAGGGCTCAACCGCCAAGATATTAAGTTGGGCACCCGAAGGATCGCCGTATTGGATGAGCTGGCCGCCGCGCACCTCACCGGTTACGGCAAGGCGGTCCGTGGCGATGGCTGCCTCGACCGCGTCCTGCCAGCGTTCGAAATCCAGGCCGATGGCCTGCATTTCGGTATTCTTTTTCTGGGTAGTAGTCGTTGGCCTAGCCTGCGTCGTTTCCATAGGCACCATTGTATCGCTTTGTCCAGTAAGCCCGGAAACCGCAATTCCCGTTTTGCCGCCTAACGTGCCAAAATAGATTGCAATATGAACAAATTTTCCCCGCAGAATTCTGATAGCTCCGCGAGCAAGGACGAACTTCTCGCCCAGGCCTTCCGCGACCACGCGGATACCCCACAGGAAACCACGCCGACCAGCGGCGATCTAGATTTGGCCGAGCGCAACGCCTTCCGCCGCGTTACCCGCGAGACCTCCATCCGCGCCGAGGACACCACCGATGGCTACGAGGTGGAATACCGAAAACTGCGCCTCGAGCGCGTCATCCTCGTGGGCGTGTGGACCGAGGGCACCGTAGCGGAGGTCGAGGCCACGATGGATGAGCTAGCCGCCCTGACCGAGACCGCCGGCGCCGACGTGGTCGAAATGATCTACCAAAAGCGCGATAAACCGGACCCTGGCACCTTCATCGGCTCGGGCAAGGTAAAAGAGCTCCACGATATCGTCGAGGCCACCGGCGCCGATACCGTCGTGTGCGATGGTGAGCTGAACCCCGGCCAGCTCACGGCATTAGAGCGCGCGCTCAATACCAAGGTCATCGACCGCACCATGCTCATCTTGGACATCTTTGCCCAGCACGCAAAGTCCAAGGAGGGCAAGGCGCAGGTCTCGCTGGCGCAGCTGGAATACCTCTATACCCACACCCGCGGTTGGGGCGGCAACCTTTCGCGCCAGGCTGGTGGCCGCGCCGGTTCCAATGGCGGCGTCGGCCTGCGCGGGCCCGGTGAAACCAAGATCGAGACCGACCGCCGGCGCATCCGCACCGAGATGGCGCGCCTGCGCAAGGAATTGCGCGGGATGAAAACCGCCCGCGAGGTAAAGCGCTCCAGGCGCCAGTCCTCCACGATTGCCCAGATCGCCATTGCGGGCTATACCAACGCCGGTAAATCCTCGCTCATTAATGCCATGACGAACGCGGGCGTGCTTGTGGAAGACGCGCTTTTTGCCACCTTGGATCCCACGACGCGCCGCGCCTCGCTTGCCGATGGCCGCCAGGTCGTCTTCACCGATACCGTCGGCTTCGTTCGCCACCTGCCCACCCAGCTGGTGGAGGCCTTCAAGTCCACCCTGGAAGAGGTGCTCGCCGCCGATATCATGCTGCACGTCGTGGACGGATCGGATCCGTTCCCGCTCAAGCAAATCGAGGCGGTCAATAAGGTCATCTACGATATTGTCAGCGAGACTGGTGAGCAGGCCCCGCCGGAAATCATCGTGATCAATAAGATTGACCAGGCCGATCCGCTCGTGCTCGCGGAGCTGCGCCACGTCCTGGATCATGAGGACGTCGTCTATGTTTCGGCGCGCACGGGGGAGGGCATCGACGAGCTGAGCGCGCGCGTGGAGCTCTTCCTCAACTCGCGCGATAGCCACGTTAAGCTGCAGGTTCCCTTCACCCGCGGCGATGTCGTCTCCCGCGTGCATGCTGAGGGCACCGTGCGCAGCGAGGAATACACCGAGGACGGCACGCTTGTCGATGTCCGCCTGCCCGCCACCACCGCCCGCGAGCTCGCCGAATTCATCGTGGAGGAAGATTCTTAAAATTCGTGCTCCATGGGCCATAATGGTGGTTCGTGAGCATACTAGGTTGGACCGTCCACGGCGACGGTAAGAAGATTGCACCTGGCGCCGTGGTCGCGCCCGAGGAACGACTAAGTTGGGGCCGAACCATTGGCATCGGCATGCAGCATGTGGTGGCGATGTTCGGTGCCACGCTGTTGGTGCCCACCCTGACCGGCTTTCCGGTCAATACCACGCTGCTGTTTTCCGGCATCGGTACCATCCTCTTCCTGCTGATTACGCGCAATCGCCTGCCGTCCTACCTGGGGTCATCGTTTGCCTTCATCGCCCCGCTGACCGCCTCGCAGCAATACGGGATTGCGGCGCAGGCCGGATCCATTCTGGTGACCGGTTTGGTGCTGGTGGCGGTCGGATTCGTGGTCAAGGCTGCCGGCAGGCGGGTACTCGATGCGGTGATGCCACCGGCGGTTACCGGCGCCATCGTCGCGCTCATCGGGCTTAATTTGGCGCCGAATGCGGCCGAGAACTTCGCCAGCCAGCCCTTGGTCGCGGGCATCACGCTGCTGGTTATTCTCCTAGCCACCGTCGCCGGGCGCGGCATGGTCTCGCGCCTGTCCATCCTCATCGGCGTGGTCGTCGGCTGGATTTTCGCCGCCCTGACCGGCAACTTGGGCGAAGGCGCCAAGGACGCCATCGATGCTGCCCCGTGGGTTGGCCTGCCCGAATTCCACGCCCCAGAGTTCCATCTTTCCGCGATCGCCGTGGCTTTGCCGGTGCTCGTGGTGCTGATTGCGGAAAACGTCGGGCACGTCAAGGCTGTCTCCGAGATGACCAACCGCGATTTGGATGACCTCGCCGGCGATGCGCTGATTGCCGATGGTCTCGCCTCCTCCCTCGCCGGCGGCTTCGGCGGTTCCGGTACCACCACCTACGCCGAGAATATCGGCGTCATGGCTGCCACGCGCGTCTATTCCACCGCTGCCTATTGGGTCGCCGCCCTCACCGCCATCCTGCTGGCCTTCGTTCCGAAGTTCGGCGCGCTGATTTTCACCATCCCCACCGGCGTGCTTGGCGGGGCCACCCTCGTGCTCTACGGTCTTATCGGCATGCTGGGCGTGCGCATCTGGATGGATAATGAGGTCAACTTCAATAACCCGGTGAACCTTACGGCGGCCGCGGTGGCCTTGATCGCGGGCATCGGCAACCTGACCCTGACCGTGGGTGGGGTGAGCCTGGAGGGCATCGCCTGGGGCTCTGTCGGCATCATCATTGCGTATCCGATCATGCGAAAGCTGTACGAAACTGTGGGCGAAGGTAACGGCGCTAAGTACTAAAATTTGTGGATAACTTTGTTGAACCCGCCGCGAAATAGGGCCGTGGCGGTACGGTTCGCCGCGTAATCCACAGGCCTTCGTGCGTGCGGTCGCTGATGCACCGGGTTCTGCGCTGTACTAGGCGGCATGAACGCACTCGACCGTTACTTATCCGCGCTGGGCCAGGGGATGGACATCATCGCTGCCGCCCAGGGCTTAAGCGAGCGCGACTTGGTGCAGCGCGGCGCCAGCGACATCGCCGCGCGCGAGGTGGTGCATCTTTGCGATGTCTATTTTGGCCGCTGTGCCTTGGTCAAGTCCGGTGGAGTGGTGTATCTGTCCTTTCTGAATCGGTGGATCGGGGGACAGTGTCAGGGGCGGTGTTGGGGTCCGTCTCGGGGTTGATGTTGGTTCATTAGGAGGCTGCCTTGATGGTGTCTGCGTCGTTGGCGTGGATGGTATTGGTAGCTCGTCGGGTGTGTTCCAAGCTTGCTAGTGACATATAACGTTTCTGCTGAATCCAATCGTCATGCTGTTCAGCTAGTACGGCGCCGACGAGGCGGATGACTGCTGCGCGGTTGGGAAATATTCCTACAACGTCGGTACGCCGCCTGATTTCACGGTTCAAACGCTCTGTTGGATTATTGGACCATACCTTCGTCCATACAGCTTTGGGCGTGGCTGTAAACGCGAGTATCTCATCTAATGATTCTTCCAGGTAGTCGGCTGCGTCGGGGAAACGCTGCGTGCAGAAATCTACGACCTGGCGGGCTTGGTCCCAGGTAGCTTGCGCGTCGGTTTGCTGGAAGATGGAGTGAAACATTCCCGATAGTGTTGTCCACTGGCGTTTTGACACTTTTGACGACAGGTTCTTAGCAAAATGTGTCCGGCAGCGTTGCCAACCTGCAGTAGGTAGTACTTGACCAACAGCTGCTTGGATTCCTAGGTGTGCATCGCTGGTAACGAGATAGACTTCGCCAAGACCACGGGCTTTGAGGTCTTGGAAGAATCCGGTCCATGATTCCACGGATTCTGATGTTGCGACCTGCATGCCTAGTAGTTCACGGTAGCCGTCTTTGTTAACACCGGTAGCGATAAGCACACTGGTTTTAACGACACGTCCGCCTTCGCGGACTTTCATGGTCAACGCGTCACAGGACAGGTAGTAATACGGTCCTGAATCCAGTGGGCGGGCTCTAAAGTCAGCGACCATCTCGTCGAGTTCTTTGGCCATGTCAGACACTTGTGATTTCGACAGATTGTTAATACCCAGCGTGGCCACCACATCATTCATGCGTCTAGTGGAGACCCCTTTGAGATAACACGTGGCTATCACGGTAGTCAGGGCTCTTTCGGTGCGGGTGCGCCTTTCTAAGAGCCAGTCGGGAAAGAATGCGCCGTGACGTAGTTTCGGGATAGCAACATCAATGCTTCCTACCCTGGTGTCTAAAAAGCGGTGACGGTAGCCATTGCGGGTATTAGTCCGTTGTGGAGATACCGTGGCGTAATCAGCGCCGCAGACCGTGTCAGCTGAGCGTGTCAAGTTGTTTGTGTGTGGGGTCGGACTATAGGTATTTGTCGAAGCGGTCGGGAAAGGCCACGGCCATTTGGTTGATGGCTTGTTTCCAGCCGGATACTCGTGCTCCTTCCACGAGTCTGCCGGCTGTCGCTGAGGCCCGTTTGCCCTGCTTCGCCCTCTTGGCAGCTCGTCTGTCTTCAATATTGCAGATCATCAACCACAGCGTTTTCAGCGCTGATTCGTCGTTGGTGAACTGCACCCTGTTGCGGGTAGCTTTACGCAGTTCATTGTTGAATGATTCAATCGAATTCGTCGTATAGATTACCTTC
>NZ_JBEHFR010000006.1:0-81496 GCF_040225635.1 Corynebacterium sp. KPL2830
AATGGCCGTGGCCTTTCCCGACCGCTTCGACAAATACCTATAAACCTAACCCCACACACAAACAACTTGACACGCTCGACTGGAGTGCCAAATCCATTGGGAAAATCAACGTGGCCGAAGGCGTGGTATGTACGTGGCGATTCAGTTATTGAATCTGCCGACTGGATATCAATATCTTCTGGAAAACTGACTCCACCGGGGTACTTGGCACGGCGGGTTACATCCTCGCGGCATTTGTCTAAAGCGGCCTCAGTGTCTTGGGCTTCGCTTATTTTCAGCATGGAAAAAATAAAGGCCACAAACACCACGAGGGCGGCCCCAATAAACAATAGCCAGAACCACCACCGCTTTAAAAGCGGCTTTTCCACGTTTGCTGATGGAAGTGGCGCAGGAGTTTCAAGGGAGGGAGACGGGTAAGGAGAGTTGTCCAACGCTTTGGTCTTTCGCAAGAGAGATAATGAGTGATTGTTGCCGAAGCACAACCCCAGCATCTGGCTGTGGTGTGAAGTAGCAATGGTTTAACTAAATCAACCGGTCTGGACATAAGTATGCAGGTGAGCAAGGAAAACCGCCTATGTGTACGAAAATTGTAGATTACCTTGACTTTCCTTGGCTTAAAGTAAGGTAAGTAGATTCCGATTATTGATGATTCAGCATTGGGGTGAGGAAAGATTTCTATGAGAGTGGACGTAGTAATTATTGGTGGCGGATTCGCGGGCACTTCTGCGGCCATTACCTTGGCTCGCGCGAATCGGTCTGTCGCGTTAGTGGACTCAGATCAGCCACGCAATAGGTTTAGCGAGCATTCCCACGGAGTTTTAGGATTTGATTCAGCTTCGCCTATTCAAACGCTTGAAAGCGGACGCCGTGAATTTCAGTCGTTCGGCGGAGAGGTTATTTCTCAAATGGCGAAGTCGCTTGCTCTTGCTGATGGCGACACTCGTGGGTGGAAAACCGAATTGGAAAGCGGCGACGCCGTTTACTCGCGCCATGTAATCGTAGCTACAGGTATCACTGACAAATTGCCAGACATCCCCGGAGTAGCGCAGCTGTGGGGCAACCGGGTCTTTCACTGCCCTTATTGCCATGGTTATGAGGTAAAAAATAAAAACCTGGTCGTTATTGGTGGGAAGAACCCTCCATTTACTTTCCGTATAACGAAGTTGCTCACTAAATGGACGGATCGAGTGACTTTCTATCCAAATGGCTTGGATCTTTCCCAGGAAGAAAAACGCCTTATGGAATCGCTAGGAATCACAATTGAACCTAATTTGGTGCAAGGGGTTAGAGAATCTGAACGCTTTGATGGCGGCGTAGTACTTGACGTTGGGCAGGAAAAGAAAGAATACGAAGCTTGTTTTACCGGTCCGGAATTTGTTCCCAATGACTCAATACTTAAACAAGCCGGATGCGCTGTAGAACACGGTTGGGTTAAAGCGGACTCTGGGATGACGTCGCTGGAGGGCATTTGGGCTGCAGGAAATGTCATAAGCTCCCCAGACCAAATGCCGCAAGCCATGGGTGCTGGAGCCGCCGTTGCCATTAAGGTGGATCAGAAGATGTTTGACGAGGATATCTCCTACTAAAGGATTTACACTTTCATTGCTCATACCGGAGATTGGATAGTGGTGGCTTCCCCACAATGAGCTAATAAAGTCGTACCGAGACGCATTGGGAGTTCTTGCTACCCGATTTTTCGAGGGGCTATCTTGTGTGGGCCATTTTTCGCTAGCATGTGATGATGCGCTTTTCCTACCTGACTGTCCCTACTGTGACAGCGTGTTTATTGTTGGCGGCCTGCTCGAACCCAGATAGTGGTGACACGAATCAGGCTGCGAATGATTCCGAATCTGCGTCGGCCTCCAGTGCTGCCGCGCAGTCAAAGGCGGCGAGCGAACAGCACACGGAGATTCCGACCGCAGATAGCGATGCGTCGCAGCTTTTGGCGGGGATGACGATGAGCAATCTCGTCGATAAGCAATCGCAAGAGGTGGCCCGCACCGCGCTTGCCGATGCCGGAATGCCACAAGAAAGTATCGACGGCTTTTTTGAATTGGTAGACGAATACAACACTGCTGTACCGACGGACAGCATGGTGGCCGAAGGCTTCGCGGATTACGGGACGCAGGATCCGGACTACGATGTGGAGGCCATTTCAAAGGCGTGGAATGACCACCATGCGGACTATGTGGGTACCAATTGCCGCATTAATACCTTTACCCTGGCGGATTCGCTCTTTTCCGTTGATGACCAGGACAATCCCAATGATTCCTTGTTATTCCTAGATCAACAGTCCCTAGATAATGCGCCGGAGCAAATCTTTGATGAAGCCGAGCGCGCCAAGTTCGAGGCCTTCTATGGGAATGTGGAAACCACCATGGAGCAAGATCCAGGGCAGCACATCGCCGATATCAAGGCTTATTTTAAAGACCGCGGAATCGAGTTCGCGGATACGGATGCTCGGGTGGTGTCGGTATTCTCGCACGATACCTTGACGGAACCGGCCACGCTTTTTATCGGACATACCGGCGTTGCCGTGCCGTATGAGGATGGCTATCTATTCTTGGAGAAGCTTGCCTTCGATATGCCTTATCAGGCGGTGACGGTGAAGGATATGCAGCAGCTCAATGATTACTTGATGCATAAATACGATGACGGCCCCGATTTGGAATATGGCCAACCCGTCATCTTTGACAATGATGACGTGATAGAAGGCATGCGCTACGCCAAGAAGTAAAAGGGCAGTTTAACCCTGTGTGACAATAATGAACTGCTTCCTGCCAGGAGGCGCGTGGCCTTTAATGCCCAAACCACGGCGGAATAGTTTGAACATTCGCGACGGGGAGTAATTTCCCGCCAATCCTAACATTTGCTGAATGTTCAGGGGCCAGTGGGTGATAGAAGAACCCTGGCAACTCGATTCCTCTTTGTAAGCGATGCGCGGTCTAAACGGAGCGTGTCGTTGCGGCTGCATCGTTACGGGAAACAAGCCATCAACCAAATGGCCGTGGCTTACCCTGTTAGCTCTGACTGATACCTGTAATCCCGATTTCCCGAATAAACCACGTGACTCGCTTTTAGCGCATTCGGCAGGGACACCCGGTTTCGAAGGGTTGCCTAATTCCTTTAAGGCAAGCATAACCATCGTCACGCCGTATGCTACTGTGATATATACCTCACATTTTAGGGCTAGGATAGGTAATCTATATGTCGCTATAGGTATACTCACTAACCGTGTCGAGCTGGAGTTCTCAGAGGCTGGACACCGCCTCCCCAGCAAACGTTGGGAAAACTCACAAGACTCATAAGAAGGGTTGAAGACATGAAATCGAATAATTTCCGCCGCGTTTCCATCGCAGCTGCGACTGCCGCTCTGGGCCTGACCCTGGCAGCCTGCAGCGATGATGGCAGCTCCGCCCCGGTGACCGTCACTGAGACCGCTACACCAGCGGAACAGAGCAACCAGAATAACCAGGATGATGGCAAGGAAACCGTCACCGTCACCTCTGGTGCAGACGCTAACGCGAATGGTGGCAATGCCGGTCAGGGCGGTGGCAACGCTGCCA
Source organism: Corynebacterium sp. KPL2830 (assembly GCF_040225635.1). Taxonomy (NCBI): domain Bacteria; kingdom Bacillati; phylum Actinomycetota; class Actinomycetes; order Mycobacteriales; family Corynebacteriaceae; genus Corynebacterium; species Corynebacterium sp. KPL2830. The sequence continues at coordinate 3,567 of NZ_JBEHFR010000006.1, forward strand.
CCAACGACCTGCCCACCGAAATTACCGGTTACTCCGGTGAAGCAGAGCGTGACCTGAACGAAGAGGGTCTGACTAAGGATGAAGTGACTCAGGTTTTGCAGCGTGCCCACAACGGCGAAGGCAAGGTCAAGTGGGACAATGATGGCTACTGGGAAGTCGAAGTTGGTGGCGTTGACGTCGATATCGACAGGAACGGCCTAGTCCTTGACGTCGACCGCTAAATAGGTCACCCCGCTTCTGTATTGGCTTTATGACTACACAGAGCACTCAATAATTGGTTCTTTTGGGAACCCAGCGAGACCGTCCAATGCGCGCGTAGTGCACTGGACGGTTTTCTTATGGCCGGATTCCTTTAATCTCGGAGGTGTTTGCTCCAAAGAGGGGTCAGCTCGGTCAAATGGAGAAAAGAGAAATGCTCTGGGTGGTTGGAATACACCCAGAGCATTAGTGGAATTGTGGAGATCGTTGAAGTTAGGCGAGCTTAGCGGAGATCTCGATGATCTTTTCAACGACCTTCAGCGCGTCTTGAATTTTGCTGAAGTCAATGTTCTTGATGAACTTTTCGGCCTTTGCGTTGAAGTCATCAGTTTTGCTGGAGAGCTCGTCGAGCTTGGCGTGGAAGTTTTCCTTGTGCTCTTCGTGCTTGCCGTCGAGATCCTGCTTGTTATCTTGGTGCTTGCTGGAGAGCTCGTCCAGCTTGTCGTGGATGTTCTCCTTGTTGAGCTTGGCGGAACCGTTGTCATCCTGCTCTGGGGTGGTCTCGGTGGTGGTTTCTACCGCTGCGGTGGTCTCGGCTGCAGTGGTTTCGGGAGTGGTGTCTTCAGCGAGTGCCGGTGCCACTGCGGTGGTGGTGGCAATGGCCAGGGTGGTAAGTCCGACGGATGCTTTGCGCAGCATGATTCCTCCTTGGTGGAATTTTGTTTTCAAAAGGTGGGTGTTTACACCGGAAACATACTAATGCTTATTTATAAAATATTCAGCTTTTGTGTCGGAACACACAGGAATGAGTCAGGTGTGTTTTAACTTTTCCTCTAAAACTTAGGGAGGTCAATCTCTGCGTATCTTGAGGATCTACAGGGGGGATAAATACGTGGAGGGATTGCATCGATGAGCCTGTGCAGGGCCTCTTTCCGCGGGTTGATCTATTGGTCCTGGGGAGAGGGAAGAATAAGCATTAATTTGCCACCGGTGAATGTGATCGCTAAAGACAGCGAGCCCTGAGATTAGTAGATTTTCGCGGTTGGGCGATTCTCTTGGTGACAGTTTTCTTTCTGAGACCGCAGGAACGGGAAAACTAAAAAATCCCTCTCGCCGGCGTTTATGCCTTTAGAGAGGGCTGCGAAAATGCTTCCCCACCAGGACTCGAACCTAGAATGGCGGTACCAAAAACCGCAGTGTTGCCGATTACACCATGGGGAACCACAGCGATTGCTGTAGCTATAGCGTACCTGACGCCCCCGGGTAAATAACAAATTACTAGGTAGGGGTGGGGCAAAGGATATGGTAGAAGGCATGGTTCGACAGAGAATGACCGGACGCGAGCGCCGCGAGCAATTGATTTCCATTGGGCGCGCCGCCTTTGCGGAATTGGGGTTTGAAGGCACCAGCGTTGAAGAGATTGCGTCCCGCGCCGGCGTATCGAAGCCGGTGGTCTACGAACATTTTGGGGGCAAAGAAGGCCTGTATGCGGTGGTCGTGGATCGGGAGATGTTGGCGCTAGAAAAAGTCATCAGGGATTCATTAGAAGAAGGCAGCTGGCGCGAGCGCATTGAGCAGGCCGTGATGGCGCTGCTGAATTACGTTGAGGAAGAAACCGATGGTTTCATCATTCTGGTACGCGATTCGAAGCCGGGCGAGGAGCGTAGCTTTTCCACGCTGCTCAATGCCGCGGTGGGGCAGGTGGCCTATATCTTGGGTGAGGCCTTTGAACACCGCGGTATTAATCCGGAGTTAGCCAATATTTACGGGCAAGCACTTGTGGGCATGGTTTCTACCACGGCGCAGTGGTGGTTGGATGAGCGCAGCCCGGATAAACCGGATAAGGAAGTCGTCGCTACGCATATAGTCAATCTATGCTGGAATGGTTTGTCCGGTATGGAAATTAAGCCCAAGCTAGGAGGCAGGAAGTAAATGGCGACGCCAATGCTGGCAGGTCTGCTTAAGGTCGCGGCCACGGACCCGAAGCTCAAGGGGCTCGTGGCCAATGTGGGCCAGGACCTGCACATTACGGGTATCGATCAGGCGCGCCCTTGGGCTCTTGGCACCCTGGCCCACCACGCGCCGGTGCTGGCGGTCACGGCCACCAGCCGCGAGGCCGAGGATCTCACCGCGGAGCTTAGCGCGATGATGGGCGATAAGGTCGCGATGTTCCCGTCGTGGGAGACGCTGCCGCACGAGCGGCTGAGCCCGGGCGTGGATATCATCGGCAAGCGCGCGCAGGTGCTGCACAACATTGATGACCTGCGCATTATCGTTACTGCCGCGCGCGGGCTGTCCCAGCCCATCCTGCAGGACATCGAGGGCCGCGCCCCGGTGCACTTGGAAGAAGACCACGAATATAACTTCGATGATGTGGTGCGCAGCCTCGAATTTCGGGCATATAAGCACGTGGACATGGTGGCCAAGCGCGGTGAGTTTGCCACCCGCGGCGGCATTATCGATGTCTTTCCCACCACCTTGGACTACCCGGTGCGCGTGGAGTTTTGGGGCGATGAGGTCACCGATATCCGCCAGTTCTCTGTTGCTGACCAGCGCACCATCCCGGAAATCGAGGTCGGCCGCGTCGATATCTTTACCGCCCGCGAGCTGCCGATTACGGATGCGGTAGCGCAGCGCGCGGCTAAATTGGCGGCGACGCACACCGGCAACCCGGCGCTGGTGGAGCTTTTGACCAAGGTCAGCGAGCATATTCCGGCTGAGGGCATGGAGGCGGTTTTGCCCGTGCTTTCCGATGCCCCACTGATCACCCTCTCCGAGTTCCTTCCCGCCACTACGCACGTGGTGATGGTGGCGCCGGAAAAGATCAGGCGCCGCGTGGAAGACCTGGAAAAGACAGACGCGGAATTCCTCGCCGCCGGGTGGGAGGCCGCGGCCATGGGCGCGGATGGCCCCTTGTCCACGGAAGGACTCGATACCGAAGGCTCTAGCTACCGTTCCTTTGAGTCGTTGGAGGTCTCTATTCGCGAGGCCGGCCAGCCGCTGTGGACATTTTCCCCACCGGGCATGCTGGCCGGGCCAGAGGAAGAAACCCTGCCGCTCGAGTTCGAACCTGGGCCCACCCCGCGCGGAGATATCAAAGAAATCGACGCCATGATGGCCCAGCTGCTGGCGCATACCAACGCCGGCGGGCGCGCGGCGTTTATCGCGCCTGCCCAGGGCGCCATTAAGCGCATGGTGGAGCGCTTTGCCGAGCAGGGCATTCGCACCAAGGTGGCCACCCCTGGTTGGGAACCCAGCGCGGGCGAGGTCACCTTGTATCAGGCGCTCAGCCATGCCGGCTTGGTCTTTCCCAAGGTGCGCAAGCTCAAAGACGCTGAGGCACTCCCGCTCGTCGTGGTCACGGAAACGGACCTGACCGGTAACCGCGTTGGCGATATTGCAGACGCTAAGCGGCGGCCGGCCAAGCGCCGCAATAAGGTGGACCCGCTGGCGCTCAAGCAGGGCGATTTTGTGGTGCATGAAACGCACGGCATCGGCAAGTTTTTGAAGATGGCCGAGCGCACCATCCAATCAGGCGATGAGACCAGCCGGCGCGAATACATCGTGCTGGAGTATGCGCCCTCCAAGCGCGGGCAGCCGGCGGACCAGCTGTGGGTGCCGATGGATTCGCTGGATCTGCTGAGCAAATACACCGGCGGCGAATCGCCCCACCTATCCAAGATGGGCGGCTCGGACTGGAAGAACACCAAGAAGAAGGCGCGTGCCGCCGTACGCGAGATTGCCGGCGAATTGGTGGATCTCTATGCCAAGCGCCAGGCCGCACCGGGCCACCAGTTCGCGCCCGATAACCCCTGGCAGGCGGAGATGGAGGATAATTTCCCCTTCGTTGAAACCGAAGACCAGATGCTGGCCATCGACGCGGTGAAAGAGGACATGGAATCCACGGTGCCGATGGACCGCGTGGTCGTCGGCGATGTGGGCTATGGCAAGACCGAGGTCGCCATTCGCGCCGCCTTCAAGGCGGTCCAAGATGGTACCCAGGTCGCCGTGCTGGTGCCCACCACGCTGCTGGCGCAGCAGCACTTCGATACCTTTAGCGAGCGCATGGCCGGTTTCCCTGTCAAGATGGCGGTCCTATCGCGCTTTACCTCCAAGAAGGAAGCAACGGAGATCTTTAAGGGGCTTGCCGATGGCTCGATTGACATCGTCGTCGGTACGCACCGCCTGCTGCAAACCGGCGTGCACTGGAAGAACTTGGGCCTAATCGTCGTCGATGAGGAGCAGCGCTTTGGCGTGGAGCACAAGGAACACATCAAGGCGCTGAAAGCCAGCGTCGACGTGCTCACCATGTCCGCGACGCCGATTCCCCGCACGCTGGAGATGTCCATGGCCGGCATCCGCGAAATGTCGACTATCCTCACCCCGCCAGAAGATCGCCACCCAGTGTTGACCTATGTTGGTGCCTACGAGGACAAGCAGGTCGCGGCAGCCATTCGGCGCGAGCTTTTGCGCGATGGCCAGACCTTCTTTATCCACAATAAGGTCTCCGATATTGAAAAGAAGGCGCGCGAACTGCGCGACTTGGTGCCAGAAGCGCGCATCGTCGTTGCCCACGGCCAGATGAATGAGGACGTGCTGGAAAAGACCGTCCAGGGATTCTGGGACCGCGAGTATGACGTTTTGGTCTGTACCACCATCGTGGAAACCGGCCTGGACATTGCCAATGCGAATACGCTCATCGTGGAAAATGCCCACCACATGGGCTTGTCGCAGCTGCACCAGCTGCGCGGGCGCGTGGGTCGCTCCCGCGAGCGCGGCTACGCCTACTTCCTGTACCCCAAGGGCGCCACGCTGACTGAGACCTCCTATGACCGCCTGGCCACCATTGCCCAGAACAATGATTTAGGCGCCGGGATGGCCGTGGCCATGAAGGACCTGGAGATGCGCGGTGCCGGCAACGTGCTGGGCGCCCAGCAATCCGGCCACATCGCAGGCGTGGGTTTTGACCTCTACGTGCGCTTGGTGGGCGAGGCCGTCGAGGCCTTCAAGTCCCTGGCCCGCGGCGAGGCACCTGCGGTAACAGACGAGGGCCCGAAGGAAATCCGCATCGATCTCCCCGTGGATGCCCACATCCCAGAGTCCTATATAGACTCCGAGCGCTTGCGCCTCGAGGTCTACCGCAAGCTCGCGGCCTCGCAGGACAACAAGGATCTGGCGGCGGCGCGGGAGGAAATGGAAGACCGCTTCGGCCCCTTGCCCAAGGAGGTCGAGCGCTTGCTCGCCGTAGCGCGCCTGCGCCACCAAGCCCGCCGCGCCGGGGTGGCAGACATTACCGTGCAGGGCACCCGCGTGAAATTCCACCCGGTCGAGCTGCCGGATTCCAAGCAGGTGCGCCTGAAGCGCCTGTACCCAGGCTCGAGCTTCCGCGCTGCGGCCAAGGCCATCAACGTGCCTTTCCCCAAGGCTGGGCGCAATGTCACCTCGCCCAAGCTGCGCGATGAGGAGCTTATCCAGTGGGCAGCGGACTTCTTAAGCGCGCTTTTCGATGTCCAACCCATCAACGTCTCCGGCGAGGAAGCCGGCGTTGGATCCGTCATCAGCGTAGGCGAGTAGCCGATGGGCGAGTAGCCTCTCGGCCCGTAGCCGGTCGCCGCTTAGGAGAAGTCCAAACCGATGTCCAGCACGTGCACCGAGTGGGTGAGGGCGCCGACGGCGATATAGTCCACGCCCGAGGTGCCGTACTCGCCGGCGTTTTCAAGCTGCAACCCGCCGGATGCTTCTAGCGCCGTGGCTGGGCTGAGCGCTTGGCGGAGGCGGACGGCGGTGTGGACATCGGCAAGCGCGAAGTTATCCAGCAGTACCATATCCGGGTGCAGCGGGAGGACCTCTTCGAGTTGGTCCAAGGTATCGACCTCGACCTCGCAGGGGATATCCGGGGCGTGTTCGCGCACGCGGCGCAGGGCCGTGGCTACGCTGCCGCCCACGGCGAGCACGTGATTGTCCTTAATCATGGCGGCATCGCCCAAGCCCATGCGGTGGTTTGCCCCGCCGCCGGCGCGCACGGCGTATTTCTGCAGCGCCCGCAGGCCAGGAAGGGTTTTGCGGGTATCGCGCACCTGGGCCTGCTTAATGCTGTCCGGCGTCCCCGTTTCGTCCGCTGCTGCTGCGATGACATCGACCCAACGCCGGGTCTGCGTCGCGATGGCGCTTGCGTGCGAGACCATATTGAGCATGGTGCGCTCAGCGGCGAGCACCAAGAGGGTAGGCGCCTGCACCGTGGCGATGACCTGGCCTGGGGCAACGCGGTCGCCGTCGGTGGAGTGGAGGGTGATGGTGGGGGTCGGGGCATCGGCAAGCTCGGAGCCTGTATCCACGCCCCACTGGCTCAAGCGCTGGGCGGTCGCGTCAAGGACCTGCTCGATAAGGCCCAAGCCTGCGATGGTGCCGGCCTCGCGCGCGGTGAACTCCGCCGTGCAGCGGGCCTTACCCGGCACCGTGGCCAGGGAGGTGTAATCCGGCCCGTAAGCGAAATCCTCATCCAAGGCCGTGGCAATGAGCGCAGAGCAATCCGGCAGGCGCAGGTTTTCCATTTACTCGCCCCCGCCGGGGTTGCCAATGGAAATCATGGCCTCGAGGGACTTGCGCGCCGCGTTTGCGATGTCTTCTGGCACCGTAACCTCATCGGTTTCTTCTATCAGGCAGCGCTCCAGGGCCTCTGGGGTGATCATCTTCATGTACTTGCACTCGGCGTGGTCATTGACGGCCTGGAAATCGATGTCCGGCGCGGCCTGGCGCAGCTGGTGCAGCATGCCGGTCTCGGTAGCAACGAGCACCTTGTTCTGCGGCTGCTTCTGGGATTGGGTGATCATCTGTCCGGTAGAGAGCATGTGCACGCGTTCTTGCGGTACCAAGCCCTCGTTGGCTAGGTACAACGCGGAATTGGAGCAGCCGCACTCCGGGTGGATATATAAGTCCGCGTCCGGGTTATCTTGGGTTTGTTGGGTTAGCTGCTGGGCGCTAATGCCGGCGTGCACGTGGCACTCACCAGCCCAAATGCGGATATTTTCCCGGCCGGTCTCGCGCTTGACGTAGGCGCCCAAGAACTGGTCGGGGCAGAAGAGGATTTCTTTATCCGCCGGCAGCGAATTGACCACGTCGACGGCATTGGAGGACGTACAGCAGACATCGGTCAGCGCCTTGACCTCGGCGGTGGTGTTGACGTAGCTGACCACCAGGGCATCGGGGTGCTCGGCCTTCCATGCGCGCAGCTCATCGGCGGTGATGGAATCCGCCAGGGAACACCCAGCGCGCTCATCGGGGATGAGAACCTTCTTATTTGGCGACAGGATCTTGGCGGATTCTGCCATGAAGTGCACGCCGCAAAAGACGATGATATCTGCATCGGTTTCTGCCGCCTTGCGGGACAGCGCCAGGGAATCGCCGGTGTGGTGGGCAACGTCCTGGATCTCCGGGATCTGGTAATTATGCGCCAGGATCACCGCATTGCGCTGTTCCGCCAACTCTTTAATCCGCTCCGCCCAGGCCTTGTCTACCGCGGGGTCTGAACCAGCAGGAGTGGCAGAGGGCATAACGCTCGCATTGGTTTGAGTCACAAGTGCTCCAAAAGTGATATTCACAAGAATTAGTGGGGTGTTATTACCGTACTAAACTGTCTGTGTCCAAGACCACTTGCGATGGCGGGCGAGCGTGCCGATGCAGCCCTTTTTGGCGGAGCAGTGGACTAGAGTTCCAGTGATCCTTGGGCGAGGCCGACCGCGGCGATGATAGCGGCAACCAGCACAACGATGACGATTGACCACTCAAATCCATTAAAAAGCTTCTCGCGGCGCGAGAGGCGGGTGAGCACGTACGGAATAAGCCCCGGCACGACGGCGAGGGCGCCGAAGAGAATATAAACCGGGTCGGCGGCGTAAATTAGCCACAACGAGTACACGAAAGCCACTAGCGCGATGCCAAAGTGGCGCCGGTTTTCGCGTCTGGGAATATCCGGCCCAGACAGATCGAAGCGCGTTCCGGCGTGCGGGTGGGTAACGCCCTTTCCACGTATCGCTAGCAGTAGCAGATACAGCGAGGAGAAGATATAGGGCAGCAGGTACATGATGGTGGCCAGTTGCACCATTGCGGCATAGGACGCCTCATTGACGTAGAAGACGACGATGAAGATCTGGATCGCGGAGGTGGAAATCAGTTGCGCTACCCACGGGGCGCCGGCCACATTGATGGTGCCGATGCGGCGGGGAATGAGGCCATCGATGGCCATCATGACGATGGGCTCAGCGCACAGCATTTGCCAGGAAACGTAGGCACCGAGGACCGAGAGGCACAGGCCAATGGAAATTAGCGCGCCGCCCCAGGGGCCGACGACCTCCGTAAGGACCGAAGCCATGGAATTATCTGGCAGTGCGGCCAGCTCCTCCTTCGTCATCACACCAAAGCTTAAGGTGGATACGGAGACCAAGAGTGCCAGCACGGAAAAGAAGCCAATGACGGTAGCGCGGCCGACATCCGTGCGCTTAGCGGCTTGCTTGGAATAGACGGAGGCGCCCTCTACACCGATAAAGACCCAGACGGTAAAGAGCATGATGCCCTGGACCTGCTCAAAGACGCTGGCATTGGAATTTCGGCCCCAGAAATCCAGGGTGAATTTATCCCAGCTAAAGCCGATGAACGCAACCAAGACGATGAAGGCCAGGATCGGCACGATTTTGGCAATCGTGGTCACCAGGTTCATGAATGCGGCCTGCTGCACCCCGCGTGCCAACACGGCGAAGATGCCCCACGATAGAAGGGAGACGGCGATGGCGGACGCCCACTGGTGGTCGGCATCGAAAAGCGGCAGGTAATGGCCAAGCGTATTGAAAAACAGGGTGGCATAACCCACCTGCGCCATCACCGAGCCCAGCCAGTAGCCCCAGCCCGAGGTAAAGCCGATGAAATCGCCCAAGCCAGCGCGCACATAAGAATAGACGCCGGAGTCAAGGTGGGGTTTTCGGTACGCCAAAATTTGGAAGACGAAGGCAACGGACAGCATGCCGATACCCGCCACCAACCAACCGATGAGCATGGCACCTGGGCCTGCCACGGAGGAAATATTTTGGGGTAGCGAAAATATGCCCGCGCCGACGGTGGATCCGATAATCAGCGCGACAAGCGTCCACAATGACACCGAGTGGGACTTATTTTGGCTGGAGGTCATTGGCCTAAAGTACCGCGCCTGCCCCGTTAAAGGGAACTTGAGAAAACACACGGGATAGACTTTGTAGCTATGACAGTCCTGTTGCTCGATGAACGCTGGCCCACCATGATTCCCATGCGCGCCTATGGCAGGTTATATGGCCCCGTTCAGTTCACCGGGGAAGTACCGGTATCAGTGCGGTGGAATTTCTCGGATCTCTTAAGCGGCGATGATGCCACCGGCACCTTGGTCACCACCGATGAACACGATCCGGAAACCCAGGCGCGCATTGCCACCGGGGAGCAGGTGATTAGGTCCGAGTCGCTCGAGGATCCCGTGATGCAGGCGCGCAGCGCTATGGCGACGGCTCGGCGCATCGGCGAATGGGAGCGCGAGCAGACCCACGAATCCCTCCTGCCGTACCTAGAAGAGGAGGCGGGGGAATTTGCGGCGGCCGTGCGCCAGCGTGCACCCGAGGAAGATTTGCTCAAAGAGCTTGGGGATATTTTCCTGCAGGTGCTTTTTCACGCCGAGATTTCCACCTTCTCGCTTGACGATGTCGCCACAAGTTTCGTGCGCAAGATGCGCTCCCGCGCGCCGTACCTCTTTGATGGCACGGCGGACATAGTGGGCGTAGAAGAACAAAACCGCCTCTGGGCAGAGGGGAAATCGCGGGAGTAAAAGCGGGGTAAGAGTCGCAGGGACTTTTACGCGCGGCGGGCGCGTGTAGTTATCCGGCGGGGTGAATTTCACTTAGTAGGATGGCTACTCATGAACAGGCTGCTGCGAACAATCGGGGGCTGCGGGCTAGCCGTAGTAATCATCATTGCGCTGGTAATGGGGCTAATTGTATCCAATTCCACCGATGATTCTTCGGTCCCAGATGCCACCCCGCCCGTAGGTGGAAAAGAGGTGGCCAATATCGATGTCAACGCGCCGGGCCGCACGGCCGATAAGCTCACCCACTGGGCATCGGATCTGGCAGAAGCTACCGATATCCCTCCGCAGGCGCTGCGCGCCTATGGCAACGCCGAACTTATCGCCCGGCAGCAGCACCCGGGGTGCAATTTGCGGTGGAATACCCTGGCAGGCTTGGGCTTTGTAGAGACTCGGCACGGTACCTATAACGGCAACTGGTTTAAGTCCTCCAAGCTGGATGACAACGGCTACCCGCAGCCGCCCATCGTCGGCATTACCCTGGATGGCTCGAATAACACCGCGCACACCCCGGATACCGATAACGGCGAAATCGACGGCGATACGGAATTTGACCGCGCGGTGGGTCCATTGCAGTTCATCCCTACCTCGTGGGAGTCCGCCGGCGGCGATGCCAATGGCGATGGCAAGGCCGACCCGAACCAGATTGACGATGCCGCCCTGGGCGCGGCGAACCTCTTGTGCTTTGGTGATAGGGATCTCAATGACCCGGATCAGTGGGAAGAGGCCATCTTAAATTACAACCAGTCCAGGGAATATCTGGACAAGGTAGCCCATGCGGCCAATGCCTACTCGGTCCCGCAACCGGCTCGCTAGCCTCACGCGTGGCGGTTTTCTGGAACAATTGGGCATGTAACTGAACTAACTGGCTCAGCGACGAACATCATCTATAAGGAGTGAGTTACAGCATGGCTGGTATCATCCACGCGTTTGGACGCGAAATCTTGGATTCCCGCGGTAACCCGACCGTAGAGGCCGAGGTCTTCTTGGAGGACGGCGCCCACGGCGTTGCCGGCGTTCCCTCCGGCGCATCTACCGGTGTGCACGAGGCACACGAGCTGCGCGACGGCGGCGACCGCTACCTAGGCAAGGGCGTGCAGAAGGCCGTAGAGAAAATCAACGAGGAAATCGGCGATGAAATCGCTGGCCTCGAGGCTGATGACCAGCGCCTCATTGACCAGGCGCTCATCAAGCTGGACGGCACGGATAACAAGTCCCGCCTTGGCGCCAATGCCATTCTCGGTGTGTCCATCGCTACCGCTAAGGCTGCCGCCGAGTCCGCCGCGCTGCCGCTCTACCGCTACATTGGCGGCCCGAACGCTCACGTTCTTCCCGTTCCCATGATGAACATCCTGAACGGCGGTTCCCACGCTGACTCCGGCGTGGATGTGCAGGAGTTCATGATTGCCCCCATCGGCGCAGAGACCTTCACCGAGGCCCTCAGTATTGGCGCTGGCGTGTACCACTCCCTGAAGGCCGTCCTGAAGGACAAGGGCCTGTCCACCGGTTTGGGCGATGAGGGCGGCTTTGCTCCTTCCGTCGATTCCACCCGCGCTGCGCTCGACGTCATCGTTGAGGCCATCAAGAAGGCCGGCTTCGAGCCGGGCAAGGACGTCGCCTTGGCCCTCGACGTCGCTTCCTCCGAGTTCTACGAAGACGGCAAGTACCACTTCGAAGGCGGCGAGCACGCCGCCGAGGAGATGTCCAAGGTCTACGAGGAGCTCATCAACGAGTACCCCATCGTGTCCATCGAGGATCCACTGCAGGAAGACGACTGGGAAGGCTACACCACCCTGACCGCCGCTATTGGCGATAAGGTCCAGATCGTCGGCGATGACTTCTTCGTCACCAACCCGGCTCGTCTGCAGGAGGGCATCGATAAGAAGGCAGCCAACGCGCTGCTGGTGAAGGTCAACCAGATTGGTACCTTGACTGAGACCTTCGATGCCGTAGAGCTCGCGCACCGCAATGGCTACCGCACCATGATGTCCCACCGCTCCGGCGAGACCGAGGACACCACCATTGCGGACTTGGCCGTCGCCCTTAACTGCGGCCAGATCAAGACCGGTGCCCCGGCCCGCTCCGAGCGCGTGGCTAAGTACAACCAGCTGCTGCGCATTGAGCAGGAGCTTGGCGATGCCGCCGTCTACGCCGGCCGCTCCGCCTTCCCGCGTTTCAACGCTTAAGGCCTAGCGGTCTAGTCTAGAAGCTAGACGCCGCTAGGATTTTAGTCCCCGTTGCGCCCCGAAAAGGTGTGGCGGGGGCTTGCTCGTTCTGAGCATCTCGAGCGCCTGAGAAAGTTGATGAAATTCCGCGCGTGCCACGCCTGTGTTACTGGTGTGGCGGCGCTAGGATAGTAACCCTATGGCACGTGAGAAGAAGACGGAGCGCCGCCGGAGCCGCACTAGGGTTCCGGTGGCCTCGCGTGCTGCGGATATCCGCAAATCCCAGCGGGCGCAGGAAAAGAAGAACCGCAAGCCCGATCGCATGAGCATCGTTGGCATGACCGTCATCGTTGTTTTTGTGTTGGTGGTGCTCGTCATCATCGCGGTGCCGCTGCGCAATTATTACCACGGCCGCTCCGAAATCGCCCGGCTTAATGAATCGATTGCAGCGAAGCAGGATGAAAAAGACGCCCTGCTAAAAGAGATCGATAAATATAAATCCGACGACTATATCAAGCAGGAAGCCCGGCGGCGCTTCGGCGTGGTGGAGCAGGGCGAGACCGCGTACCGCATCCTCGATCCTAATATTCAGCCCGATAACCAGGTCACTACCGATAGTCAGGCGCAGGAAGATTCGCGCCCATGGTTTGAGGTGCTGTGGGATTCGGTGGCGCAGCCGCCAGAAGAAGATGCCCCAGCGAGCGAGTCGCAGCACCTGCCGATTGAGCCAGCGCCTGAGGAAAGCGGCGATATGCGATAATTGTTCGCATGACCGTCACTGATGCAGATTTAGCCATCGTCTCCGAGCAATTGGGCCGCACCCCACGCGGCGTGCTGGAGGTATCTTTCCGCACGCCGGATGACCAACCGGCCGTGATTAAAACTTCTCCCAAGCTGCCGGATGGCACCCCATTTCCCACACTGTATTACCTCACCGATCCCCGATTGACCGCAGAGGCCTCCCGGTTGGAGGTCGCCCACGTGATGAAGTGGATGGAGTCCCGCCTGGCCGAGGACAAGGAGCTCGCCGCGGACTATCACCAGGCCCACGAGCATTTCTTAGCCAAGCGCAATGAGATTGAGGACCTGGGCACAGACTTTTCCGGCGGCGGCATGCCGGAGCGAGTGAAGTGCCTGCACGTGCTCATTGCCTATGCGCTTGCCGAAGGCCCCCAACACTTCCGCCTCGGCACCGAGGCCGTGGCCATGGCAGCCGACCACGGTAAGCTGCGCGGTACGGCGATTCCACAGGACTGGCCCACGGTGGAAGAGCTGGGCATTGACCTGGCGGAGTTCGATTTTTCCATCGCGGAATAGGAGTAAGACATGACTCGCGTGGCAGCAATTGACTGCGGTACCAATTCCATTCGTCTGCTCATTTCTGAGATTGATGAAGACGGCAAGGTGCGCGATATCACCCGCACCATGGAAATCATTCGCCTGGGCCAAGGCGTGGATGCAACGGGTGAAATCGCGCCCGATGCCTTAGAGCGCGCCCGCGTGGCCTTGGAAGGCTATGTGCGCCAGATGAAGTTCGAGAAGGTCACCCGCGTGCGCATGGTGGCAACCAGTGCCACCCGCGATGCAAAGAACCAGCAGGAATTTTTCGATATGACTGCTGAACTTTTGGGCCAGATTGAATCCGGTGCCAAGGCGGAGGTTATCTCCGGCGAAGAAGAAGCACTCCTGTCCTTCAACGGCGCGGTAGCCGATATGGAGCCTGACCGCGGCCCCTTCTGCGTCATTGACTTGGGCGGCGGTTCTACCGAATTTGTCGTGGGCACCGCTGATGAAGAGATTTTAGGTTCGCACTCTGCGTACATGGGCTGTGTGCGTCTGACAGAACGCATCATGCGCACCGACCCGCCCACGGAATCAGAGGTTGAAATCGCCTCCGAATACGTAGCAGAGCGCATGGGCGAGGTGGAAAAGATCGTGCCCATGTCCAAGGCGCGCACCATTGTGGGCTGTGCCGGCACGTTCACCACGCTATCCGCCTTGGCACAGGGCCTAGAGCGCTATGATGCCGATGCGATCCACGGCTCGGAGCTGCGTTTCGATGCCCTGCGGGTGCTGCTCAAGCAACTCGTCAGCATTCCCTCGGAAGAACGCGCCCTCAATCCGGTCATTCACCCAGGCCGCGCCGATGTCATCGGCGGTGGGGCAGTAGCAGTTGAGGGAATCATGCAGCTCATCGAGCGCACTAGTGATGCGCGCAGCTTTTTCATCAGTGAAAAAGACATCCTAGACGGCATCATTGCTGGTCTGGTTAGTGAATCTACCCCTCATTAACTCTTTTTAGGAATAGTGTCCTACACTATTCCTTGCGCCCCGCCCCCATAGCCCAATCGGCAGAGGCAGTCGACTTAAAATCGATTCAGTGTGGGTTCGAGTCCCACTGGGGGCACGCTGTGAAGTCTCGAGACATCGTTCCTATGGTGTCTCGAGACTTTTCGTATGGCTCAGTAATTGAGCCACGCCGCGTAGCGTACGCCGATACGATCAGTGCAGTCCCCGCCGGTCCGCAGCTCTTTGCCTGTATCTGCGTCAAGGACTCTAGGCTGCAGGGTTTTTCCTTTGCTGAGTGGTCGCTGCGGCTAAGTTATAGCCGGATAATGCAGCGAGCCCCACGACCAAGGGCCAGAAGGGCGAATCAGCAATAATAGAGTAGGCAGCGGCTACAACGATGCCTGAGACGGCGGAGGCCTGTTTCAACGTCATTGAAATGAGTCCTTTCGAAATATTTGGAGGTGTGCCCCTAGGGGGCTCGATATTAGGAGTATCCAGCGCCCCTAGGGGCTATTTGTGGTGTTTCCCGCCAATTTTACTGAGGCTATCTGATGGTTTGCGTATAGGTTCCGGACCTGTATAAAGAAATAAGCCAGAATGACTAGTGCGAGAACACGAAGTCCGGATGATAATGCCAAATTGACGTGGCGCGCTCGGACCGTACGATTTTCGCAGCTTGATTAAATTTTCTCGGCATCTGCCGAGCTTTCCAGCTCACTCAAGCGGAATAATGCCTGTGGAACTACAGCATCTAGAGCTACTGGGGTGTCCTAAAACTGTCCAATTAAAGGATGCTTACGTCTGACTGCCCAAGGGATGGACCCCCAATGTAATAAAATTTGCAGAATCTTGAACAAATTATTCCAAATGAGGAACTTTGTGGGGTGTGATGACGTTGATCTACATGAGAAAGATGATTTGTACATCACTGAGAAAGGACAACCGTGCGTTCAAGCAATCCGGTTATGACCTCGCTGACTGAAAGTAGCCAGCAGCAGAACCCCAGCTACGCGGGCGAAGCCCCTCGCCCCATGACCGTGGATGACGTCGTCACCAAGACGGGAATTACCCTCGGCATCATTATCGTGGCCGCTGCCATCAACTTCTACTTGGGCACCATGAACCCAGGCACCGCCATGATGCTTATGCTGGTCGGCGGCATCGGCGGATTCATCACCGTACTTGTGGCTTCCTTTGGCCGGAAGTGGGGCTCACCGGCCGCAACCCTAATCTATGCGGTATTCGAGGGCTTTTTCGTCGGTGGCTTCTCCTTCGTATTCGCTAATAGCACCATCGGTGGTTCTAATGGCATGGCGCTGATTGGCCAGGCAATCGTCGGTACCATCGGCGTATTCATCGGTATGCTCATTGTCTACAAGACTGGTGCAGTAAAGGTCACTCCAAAGTTCACCAAGATTTTGGTCGGCCTCATTGCAGGTGTCGCGGTCATGGCTCTTGCAAACTTCTTGGGTGCCCTCTTCTTCGATTTCAACCCACTGCGCGATGGTGGCCCCCTCGCCATCATCTTCTCCCTGGTCTGCATTGTCTTGGCTGCCCTGTCCTTCCTGACCGACTTTGACCAAGCAGACCGTCTTATCCGTGCTGGTGCTCCTGCCAAGCAGGCATGGGGCGTTGCCCTCGGTTTGGCCGTGACCTTGGTCTGGCTCTACACCGAAATTCTTCGCCTGTTGAGCTACGTTCAGCGCAACTAAGTCTTTTTCATGCTTTCGGCCCGCACTACGGTGCGGGCCATTTTTGTGTCCGCGTTTGGCTTACAGGCCTGTAATTATTGGGGTAATTCAGGGGGTATTAAGTCGTCCTTTAGCCTTTAAGCGGGTAGGAGAGGACATTCAGGCTTAAGACAGCTAATGAGCAGCAAATTTCACCATTTGGAAAGTTATAAATGTGGTGTGTGAGATAAATGAAATAGTTAAATAGTGATTAATTTGCGGGCTCGGCAAGAAATTTTTACGCGATTCATGCATGCTATGTGGCGGGAACGGGAAACCGGAAGGTAGAGAGTTCTCTCCTCTATTTTCTCCTCGTTCCAGCTCGTCTAGAAGGAGTAACCGAAGGATTGTTGTGAAACGTCAGGCAACCGTAGCAGCGCTGGTAGTCAGCTCGGTCGCGCTGAGTGCCTGCGTTGCGGAAGTCGGCTCGAGGAGCGCGTCAGAAGATGCCGCGATGACGACAGAAGCTGATGGCACTAGTTCGGTCGATGGCGCGGGTGATGCCAACGGAAACCAGGGGGATGACGTGGAAGACAACGCGGGGGATTCGGAACACTCTAAAGACGAGGACACGAGTGCTGGCGCCGGTCTTCGGGGGGAGACCGGCGCCACGGCCGATGGGGATTCCGGGGTACTACCGCCGCCGGGAGAATTTGATCCAGCTGATCCAGATTTCGAACTATTCGATCCGTGTACGGAGGTTCCACCGGAAAAGCTTGAGGTCGCAGGCGTTGCAGCTGAGAAAAAGTCTTCTTATCGGGAATCTGGGTGGAGTTATTGCGCCTTCAATGGGGGCAAAGAATATCAAGATGCAGTTATTGCTCTGGAAAGCACGGTCAAAAGTATCGATGAAGTTAAAGAGGGGTATTCGGCAAATCCCGTACGCAGAGGGGCGAACCTTCCTATTGTGTCTTACAAGGTAGAAGGGTTGATAGGAAACTATTGTTCAGCACTTTTTCAAACTTCTAGAGGAACATTAAAATTAGGTTTTATGCAAATGGGGAGTGACTCCGTTTTTGAAGATTGTCAGAATTCAGAAAACATCATCGAAAATCTAGCAAAATAAATTGATACTCGGGGGGATCAAATGCAAATTTCAATTCAAAATCTAATGCTCAATTCGGTATCTATCGATAAACTTAAAGAAAGAATTCTTGAGCTTGGGTCTATGAGTGACTCTCCAATTAGCGCATCATTTTCACCAGTGAAAGGAATTGATGATGTTGGAGAATTGCACAAGCGTGTGCTTCTAAGCGATCCGGGCTCTGCGATATCTTCAATGGGGGCTTTTTCAGATCAGATTACTTGGCTCTACGACAGTCTTGCTCGTGAAGCCCGAGGCTTTGAAGCCCAAGAAGCTGCAAATAGTAGGGCGATGGATATCGCGGACGCTGGCGGTGAGATTGGCGTTGAATCGATGCCGATTATGGATCAGCCGGAGCCAGGGTATAGCCCGTTTATGTTTACTCCGCCTGTAGTTAACGTCGGCACGTCGATTACTAAGCTGGCAACGGACTTGATGTCTACGCAGATTTGGAGCGTATCCGAAGCTAATGCGCGGTGGAAGTCCTTAGGCTCCGAGGTTCGGGAGATCGTTAGTGGGCTTGAAAAAGCCGCGGGATCGTTGGAAAACGAGAATGACAGCGAAACGACGTCGCGGGCGGCAGCGAAGATCCGAGAGGTAGCGGCCTCGGGGAAGCACTTTGTGGCCAATGCCGAAGCAATGGGAGAAAAGCTCACTGGTTTCCACTCGCGATTGATGATGATTCAGCCGTCGGCAATGGCAATGGCGATGGATATTATGAAGATCCCTGACCCGGCCGAACGAAAAATCGCAGAGACTGCGGCGTTGGCAAAGCTCCAACCGGATCTTCAAAGGTTTGCCATTGACGCAATGCCTAATCAGCATGCGTTAATGGAACAGTCGCCAGCTTCCGGAGGAGGCGGTGTTGATGCCGGTTTGTCTGGTGCGGATGGCGATGGCCAGAAGTATAGTACCGACAGTGTTGTGTGGCCGCGCGCGATTCAGGAAGCTATTGCCCGCGGTGATGTGGGGCCGGGAAACTTCGACGTTGCAAATGGTACGGTCCACGATTTGGAGTCGGTGGGCATGACTCCAGAGGAAACCGCCGCATTCCAGGAGCAATTGCATGCAGACGGTAGAAAGGCTCTTTCCCAACTAGGGGTGGGCGATGGAATAGATATCAGCGGTCGCGATGTCGCAACCAGTGGAGCCTCACTCCCTGGGGCGACGCCGCATAGTCAGCTAGGTTCTATGTCAATGGCTGGCGGTGGGCCCAGTGCTACGGGTATGGGCACTGGGGCCGGGTTAGGTACCGGAACTGGAATTGCAAGTGCCGCGGGTACTCCTACCTTCGGCGGGCGAGCTGGAAGTGGAAATCCTGGCGCGCTCCGCGGTGGCGGATTCAATCCACTGACCGGGCTCGGCGGCGGGGCCTTGGGCACGGGTGGAAGGCCTGGTTCTGGCGTAGGCGGAAACATGGGTGCACTCGTAAATTCCGCTCCAGGACTAGGTGCTGACGGAACCGCTGCGCGCGGCGGAGCTGCTTTGCGTGGTGGCTCCGGTGAGAGCGTCGGCGCTCGCGGTGTGGGAGGTGCGCTTCCTCGCGGGGCAGGCGAATCTGCTGGCAATAGCAGCGGCGGTAACGGTAACCGGGGACACCTTGAAAGGGGAGCTGTGCGCGAAGCCGTGGTGCGCGGGGGAGGCGCCATCAATAGCACCGGTGCCAAATCTGGCGCCGCAAGGCCGGCAGCAGGTATGCGAGCCTTTGCGCCAATGATGGGAACCCGGGGTCAGGGAAATGACAAGAACCGGGTGAAGGCGGTAACGACTCAAGTTGAGCGCGATCCTAATAAGCGAGATCTGTTGGGAGAACCACCGGCTGTTGTGCCTGGGGTCATCGGCAATTGGGTGCGAGAATCCTAGGCAGCGAATCGGGAAAGAAAAAGGCTGAGGGATACTATCCTTCAGCCCATTTCTTTTATTGCGGCAGTTGTGTCGCGGTGGCGTTTGGCTGCTGCACAGGTTCCTCGACCCCGTTCTGCAGGCCCTCCGAATCCACCCCGGGCTCGGTGGTGGCAGCAGATGAAGACGTCTCAGCATTCTTCTGCGCCGGCGCCTCGCCGGTGAAGGTCGATGCGTTGTCGATCTTGCCGGATTCAGAATCCTGTTCGTTCGGCGGGTGGCATGCGGCCAAGGAAAGGCCGGCGGTAAAAACTAAACCAGCGGTGGCGAAACGGGAGAATTTCTTCATGGGGATGTGCTCTTTCTCCAGAGTAGTGAAGGCGGTAGTGGGGTGGGAGGAGGAATTTAGGATTCGCGCGGGGTGGCGGCCTTGGCGGAATCGTATGGGGCAGCCGATTCGATGGTTACCGAAATGGTCTTTCCGTTTGGTGCGGAGTACTCGCGGGTTTCACCCTCCTGCGCACCGATGATGGCGGCGCCCAGTGGGGACTGCTCGGAGTAGGTCTCTAGGTCCTTGTTATCGGTCGCAGCGGCGCGGGTACCGATGAGGAAGGTTTCCTTATCGTTCTTGTCGCCGTTGTAGTACACGTGAACAACGCTGCCGGTGTAGGCAACGCCTTCCTGCATGGTGCCACGCTCGGTGGTGGAGTTGGCCAGCAGCTCAGAAATCTGCTTGATGCGGGCCTCTTCCTGGTCCTGCATCTCGCGGGCGGCGTCGTAGCCGGCGTTTTCTTTCAGGTCGCCTTCTTCGCGGCGCTCATTGATTTCCGCTGCCACCTCTGGGCGGTGATCGATGAGTTCCTGCAGCTCGGTCTCGAGCTTTGCCTTGGTTTCTGGGGTGATGTACTGCTTTTGCTGCTCAGCCATTCTAAAACCTTCCGTGCTGTGGAATAGTGGTCAAAGTCCTGCGATGATGGCGGGACCGAAGTTAAGTATGCAACCAGGCAATTGCCCAGTTCTAGGCTGTACAAATCCTAGCACATGGGGCTAGCGACTTTCCGCGTAGTCGGGATTGTCCATATCCAGGTAATCCGGGATATTGCCGGAGCAGCCATAGACTCCACCGGCGACGGCGCGGGCACTGGTGGGGACATCGACGGCAATGCGATGCGTCTCATTTCCGCCAGCGGGAACGGCAAATTCGCGGCGGCCTACCTCGGATTTGGAATAATCGTAAGCCTGCACGATGCAGTAAGCATCCTCATCGGTGTGATTGCGGGTTACGTCGACCCAGACGCGCGTGGTGTCATCGCTCAGAACCTCTTGAGTGACCATAGAAATCTGGGCATTGACGGATTCTTTTTCCCGAAAATACTGGAAGCCGTAGTAGAGAAGGGTGACGAGCATGGCGGCGAAAATCAACACCAGCGCCTTATTGGCCCAGCTACCAGAGTTCTTTTGTGATTTATCGCGCGAGCCGTAGCGCGCGGCGGGGCGAGAATTTCCGGCGGAAGTCATAGCCCTACTTTAACCGAGGAGTACCATTTTCCCATTATCTACTAAGATAGTGATCTGTTCTAAAAGCTAGTTTTAAAGGGGATGGATTTTCAGTGAGCGACTTTCGCCTCCTAGCAATCCACGCACACCCGGATGATGAATCCTCCAAGGGGGCTGCGACTACGGCCCGTTACGCAGCAGAAGGTGCGGATGTAATGGTGCTGACCTGCACCGGTGGTGAACGCGGTGACATTATTAACCCGGCTATGGACCGTCCTGGCGTCAAGGAAAACATGGCTGAGGTGCGCCGCGAGGAAATGGCTAAGGCAGCCCGCGCGCTTGGGGTCCAACACCAGTGGTTAGGCCACGTTGATTCCGGCCTGCCAGATCCTGAGGAAGGCAAGAGCATGGAAGAGCTCTTGCCGGAAGGCTGCTTTGCCCTGATGGGCGATGATGCAGCGGCCCAGGAAATGGTGCGCGTTATCCGTTCATTCCGCCCGCAGGTCATCATTACCTATGACGAAAATGGCGGCTACCCGCACCCAGACCACCTCATGGTTCACCGAGCCTCCATGATTGCGTGGGAAAAGGCCGGTGACGCCTCTTACCACCCAGAACTGGGCGAGCCCTTCGAGCCGCTGAAGCTGTATTATTCGCATGGCTTTGTGTACCAGCGTATGAAGATGTTCCACGATCTTCTCCTTGAGGAGGGTAAGCCCAGCCCGTACGGTCCTATGCTGGCGCGTTGGGACACGGCTTTCGGCGATATTATGGCCCGCGTTACCACGCAGGTGGAGTGCGCCGAGTACTTCCAAAACCGTGATGATGCGCTGCGGGCGCACGCGACGCAGATCGATCCTGCGGGCGCATTCTTGGCAACCTCCGTGGAGGTCCAACAGCGCTTGTGGCCAACGGAGGAGTTTGAATTAGCCAAGACTAGGGTATCGACCTCGCTGCCGGAAAATGATTTATTTGCGGGCATTGAAAAGAACGAGGAGACTTAAAGCATGAGCGTCTATGACTCCCTTTTCTTGGCTGCGCACGATGTCACTGTTCTTGCGCAAGGCACAGAAGGTGCAGAGGGCGGGCCGATGGGGCCCGAGTTTGGTAAAGCCTCGCCCATCGGGCTGCTTATCTTGGCCATCTTGGGCGTTGCCGTGCTGGTAGCGGGTTGGAATTTCCACCGTCGCTTTTCGCGCTTCCGTCGGCGCACTATGTTCGCTGAAGACCACGGAATCGATCCATTCGACGAAGAGGCAGTGGATGCGGCGCTCAAGGAAGCTGGCCTTTACGATAACCGCAAGAAGTCGATTTTCTAGCCGGCTGGAGTAATCAACGTGACATTTCTCAAGCGGCTGATGTACCCCTTGTATGAAGCACGCCTCGTGCGGCTTATCAAGGGCAGACCGCAGCCGAAGCACGTGGCGATCATGGCTGACGGCAACCGCCGCTGGGCGCGGGAAGCCGGTTTTACGGATATCAGCCACGGTCACCGCCAGGGGGCGAAGAAAATTGGGGAGATGATCGCGTGGTGCCGTGATACCGATATTGAGGTAGTCACCATCTACCTCTTGTCCACGGAGAACTTGAAGCGCAGCCAGCAGGAAGTGCAGCTGCTTTTTAACATCATCTCTGATGTGGTCACGCATTTGTCCCAGGGGGATTTGGATTGCCAGGTGCGCCTTGTGGGTAACTTAGATTTATTGCCCGCGCCGGTAACCCAGCGCATGGTTGACGCCGCTGAGGAAACCAAGGATAACCAAGGCGTCATCGTCAATGTGGCCGTGGGCTACGGTGGGCGCCAAGAAATCGTTGATGCCGTTCAGAAGCTGGTGCGCAGCGAGGCCGAAAAGGGCACGAGCGCGGCCGAGATGGCGGACCGAGTCACCGCGGATTCGATTACGGAACACCTTTATACCAAGGGCCTGCCGGACCCGGACTTGGTGATCCGCACCTCCGGTGAGCAGCGACTTTCCGGATTCCTCCTGTGGCAAGCAGCCTATTCAGAAATTTGGTTCACCGATACCTATTGGCCGGCGTTCCGGAAGGTAGATTTCCTGCGCGCGCTGCGTGATTATTCGCAGCGTTCGCGCCGCTTTGGCAAATAGCGGCTAGATTTTTCGCATCCGCACCTTTTCGACGAGGTGATGCGAGCCCTTTTTCAATACCAGGGATGCGCGCACGCGGGTGGGCAGGATATTTTCCACCAAATTTGGCAGGTTAATGGATTGCCAAATCTCGCGGGCTTGGGCGCGCGCCTGCTCATCGTTCATATCGGCATAAGCAGCGAAGTGAGCATTGGGCCTGCGGAATTCGGTGTGGCGCAGCGTGAGGAAGCGGTCGATGTACCACTGCTCAATATCGTCCGTGCGGGCATCGACGTAGACGGAGAAATCAAAAAGATCCGCGATGGTTAAGGTGGGGCTGGTTTGGAGGACGTTGAGGCCTTCCAAGATTAAGATATCCGGCTGGTTGACCTCTTGATAGCGATCTTTGACGATGTCATAGGTGATATGCGAATACAGCGGCGCTTTAACCACGGGTTTTCCGGATTTGACGTCGGTAACAAAGCGCATAAGTGCGCGGCGGTCGTAGGATTCGGGGAAACCCTTGCGCTTCATCAGTCCGCGGTCTTTAAGCGTTTGGGTGGGAAAGAGGAACCCGTCCGTGGTCACCAGGTCCACCTTCGGGTGAGAGTCCCAGCGCTGTAGGAGCACTTGGAGGAGGCGGGCGGTGGTGGATTTACCAACGGCCACGGAACCGCCTACGCCGATGACGAAAGGCACGTGTGTGGGAGGGTTGCCCAAGAAGGCTTCGGTGGCGGCGGTGAGTTGTTGCCGGGCGGTGACCTGCATGTGGATAAGGCGGGAGAGGGGGAGGTAGACGTCTGCCACCTCGTCCAAATCAATGCGATCGCCGATGCCGCGTAGCTCTTCTAGTTCGTTTTCTGTCAAAACCTGTGGCATGGATTTGCGAAGATCACGCCAGGTTTCACGGTCAAAGTCGAGGTAGGGGCTTGAATCCAGGTTGCGCGCCATAGCCTAATTGTCGCACGCGATGATAAGGGAATTAAAAATTTGCCCCCTGTAAGGTAGCCGAAAGGTTATGATATGTAATAGTTCATACTGCTTCCTACCGAGAAGAGGACTAGTCTTATATGGCTTCTTTCAATACTGACCTGCGCGATCTTGACCCCGATGTTTTCGGCGCTATCCAGGGAGAAATTTCCCGCCAGCGCGAAACTCTAGAAATGATCGCTTCTGAAAACTTCGTGCCGCGCGCCGTCTTGCAGGCACAGGGTTCTGTCCTGACCAATAAGTACGCCGAGGGATACCCAGGGCGTCGTTACTACGGCGGCTGTGAGCACGTCGATGTTGTTGAGGATCTCGCCCGCGACCGTGCGAAGGCGCTCTTCAACGCGGAATTTGCCAACGTGCAGCCACACTCCGGCGCGCAGGCGAATGCCGCAGTCCTGGCCAGCATCGCGGAACCGGGCGATAAGATCCTCGGCCTGTCCTTGGCGCATGGTGGACACCTGACCCACGGGATGAAGTTGAACTTCTCCGGCAAGCTTTACGATGTCGCGGCGTATGGTGTGGACCCAGAGACCATGCGCGTGGACATGGATAAGCTGCGCGAACAGGCGCTAAAGGAGAAGCCAAAGGTCATCATCGGCGGTTGGTCCGCTTACCCGCGCACCCTGGATTTCGCGGCCTTCCGCGAGATTGCCGATGAGGTGGGCGCTTACCTGTGGGTTGACATGGCCCACTTCGCGGGTCTGGTTGCCGCAGGCCTGCACCCGAACCCAGTGGAGCACGCCGATATCGTCTCCACCACCGTGCACAAGACCCTGGGCGGTCCGCGATCCGGCATGATCTTGGCCAAGCAGGAATACGCAAAGAAGCTGAACTCCAATGTCTTCCCAGGCCAGCAGGGTGGACCGTTGATGCACGCGGTGGCTGCAAAGGCTATTTCTATGAAGATTGCGGCCAGCGAGGAATTCAAGGAGCGCCAGGAGCGCACCCTTGAGGGCGCCCGCATTCTGGCTGATCGCCTCTTGGCGGAAGATACGCAGGCAGCTGGCGTGGACGTTGTGTCCGGTGGCACTGATGTCCACCTCGTCCTGGTTGATCTGCGCAATTCGCAGCTCGATGGTCAGCAGGCAGAAGACCTGTTGCACCAGGTAGGAATCACCGTCAACCGCAATGCGGTCCCGAACGATCCTCGCCCGCCGATGGTCACCTCGGGCCTGCGCATCGGCACCTCCGCCCTGGCCACCCGCGGCCTTGATGCGGAAGCCTTCACCGAGGTTGCCGATGTCATCGGCACCGCCTTGGCACAGGGCAATAACGCCGACGTCGAGGCGCTTCGCCGGCGCGTCGACAAGATTGCCGAGGATTACCCGCTGTATGAAGGCCTCGAGGACTGGAAGCTGGTTTAGTCCTTATCCTCTGCGGCGTCCTCGTTGACGTCGTGCCCGCGAGCCTGCGCCAGCGTGGCGCGGGCTTGCTGCAGCCACTCCGGCTGTTTTTCCAAAAGCTCGCTGATTTCCGCAGTGGTCAGCGGCTTATCCATGTCATTCTTCTTTAATGCGGTGACAGAAATGCCCAGCTTGTGGGCAACTTCCTGCCGGGGGTGGGGGCCTTCGCGGCGCAGCGTTTGCAGCCACTGTGGGGGATTGTGCTGCAATTCGCGCAGCTCTTCGTGGCTTACCGCGCTATTTTGAAATTCTTCGGGCGCGGCGGGCAGATAGATATTCAGCTTTTTAGCGGCGGTCTGCGCGCGCATTGCGGTACCGGACGGTTGCTGTTGGTTATGTTGTTCACTCACGGTTTAACCGTAGCACTTTCAGTAGACTGTGCTCCATGCTGCGCTTAGCCTTTGTTACCGGTACACAACCTGGAAAATGGTTTCAGAGATTTCAGGACAATACTGCGCACGGCGGTTTATCCACCATTGATGCGGATGACAGCATAGCGGAAGTGCTCGCCGGTCACGTGGATGTGGCGCTAACTCGCCTGCCGGATGCGCGCGTGGATGACTCCTTCCATGTGGTCCGCCTCTATGAGGAGGCGCCAGGCATTGCGGTTCCAAAGGACTCAGTCTATGCGGAGGTGGGCGAGGCGCGGGCGCTTGCCGATGTCTCCGATGAGCACCTCAACTACCGCCTCACCGATGCCGGTGAGGTCGATATCGCCGCCGTACGCGAAGCCCTGCAGGTGGTTGCAGCCAATGTGGGGATCGCCATCGCACCGCTGCCGCTATTAAAAATCCTCAGCAAGAAACAGGTGGTCCCGCTTGCGCTGAAGGGCAGCGAGGTACCGGTCACCGAGATCGCCTTGGTCTGGCGAAAGGCGGAGGATGGCGAGGCCATTCAGGACTTTGTGGGCATCGCTAAGGGCCGCACCGCCCGTTCCTCAAGGCAGGAAAAACCGAAGCGCACAGCCCGCGAAAAAGCTAAAGCTAAACAGTCTCGAAGGATTGTTAACAATCCGTTACAAAAGCAGAAGAAGCGTCCTAAGCAGCGCAAACGGCGATAAACTGAAAGCTGATCCGCTCAATCCCCGGTGCACACAGTGGCGCGGCAGTGCAGATCGCTATACGGTTGGCTGCGCTCGCCACAATGGCGGCTGAAAACTACAGTGAACTAATTTTTCGGCTGAAAAGCGAAAGGTAGATATAGAAATGCGCAAGATTACTCGTCGTATTGCAGGTGGCTTCGCGGCCGCAACCCTCTCCGTTGCTCTCGTTGCATGCTCGGACGCAGAGGATACCGTTGATGACGCCAAGGATACCGCTGGCTCCGTAGCCGCAGACGCATCGGATGCTGCCGGCTCTGCCGCAGCCGATGCCACCGACGCCGCAGGTTCCGCTGCCGCAGAGGCAACTGGCTCCAAGGACGATAATGCAGAGGGCGCCAAGGGCGATACCCAGACCGTCACTACTGCAAATGGCGAGGAAGAAGTTCCCGCTGACCTTGCAGCCGCCATCGAGGAAAAGCAGGCAGAGTGGGGCGACGTGCAGAGCGTAGAGTCCTCCGATAAGGGCACCTTGGCTACCTTCGAGGGCGGCAAGCACCTGGTCTACTCTGAGGAGACTGGTGCACAGCCGGTCATCGGCAAGATTGCTGAAACCTGGGTAAACGAGGGTGGCCTCGACTCTTCCGTTGGCCTGCCTACCAAGCCAGAGGCTGACGCAACCGAGGCGAACGGCTGGACCCAAGAGTTTAGCAACGGCACCATCTCTTGGACTGAGGGTGAAGACGGCACCTTCGCGGCTGATATCAACGCCTAAAAGTTAAAAGTCGGCGCCCTGCCCACGCGGCGCGTCGATTACCTCTCGCCACGATCCCTGCGGGTTTCCCGCAGGGATTTGTCGTTTTCTTAAAGTTCATCTTCCACCCATGTGATTTCAACCTTGGGTGCTTAGGTTGGGTGGCAGCCCCCAAGAGATCGCAGCATCAGCGGTCCGGGGGATAGACAAGGAAGAACAGCTTTCTACCGTTTCACAAAGGAAGATTCCTGCCACCATGACTCGCCCCTCTGTACTTTCTACTCCACTAGGCACCACCGATAATGACGTCGCCACCAAGACCTATGTTCTCGATACTTCGGTCTTATTATCTGACCCGTGGGCGCTGCGAAAATTCGCTGAACACGAGGTCGTCCTTCCCGTCGTGGTTATCTCTGAATTAGAAGGAAAACGTCATCACCCGGAGCTTGGCTGGTTCGCCCGCCAAGCTCTTCGCTTTTTGGAAGAGCTGCGCGCTACCTATGAGGCGCTCGACCAACCCGTTCCGGTAAATGTAGCTGGCGGTACTTTGCGGGTAGAGCTTAACCACCAAGACCAGTCGCTCTTGCCGGCCGCATTCCGCGGGCCGGAAGGGGACCACCGCATCTTGGCCTGCACCTTGAACCTGGCGCACGAGGGTAAGGACACGGTCTTGGTCACCAAAGACGTACCGCTGCGCGTCAAGGCCGGCGCCGTGGGCGTGCAGGCCGATGAATACCACGCCCAGGACGTCATTTTGACTGGGTACTCCGGTATGGCCACCGCCTATACCACCACAGATGTCATCGACGCCCTCTACAGCGATGGGGAAGTGCTGCTAGACGGGGTTGTCACGGACGATGACACCCCGGTTGAAGACTTGCCGGTGCACTGTGGGATCACGTTGATCGCCGGCGCGCAATCTGCCTTGGGCCGCATCATGCCGGACGGCGCAGTGCGCCTCGTGCGCGGCGATCGGAACGCCTTTGGCTTGCAGGGGCGTTCGGCGGAACAGCGCATCGCCCTGGATCTGTTGCTGGATCCGGAGGTTGGCATCGTTTCCATCGGCGGTAGGGCCGGTACTGGTAAATCAGCGCTGGCATTGTGCGCCGGCTTGGAGGCCGTCTTAGAGCGCGGGGAACACCGCCGCATTGTGGTATTTCGGCCGATGTACGCCGTAGGCGGGCAATCGCTGGGGTACTTGCCGGGCTCTGAATCAGAGAAGATGAACCCGTGGGCCCAAGCGGTCTATGACACCTTGGAAGGGTTGGTCTCTGACAACGTCCTGGAAGAGATCCACGAACGCGGGCTTATAGAGGTCTTGCCGCTGACCCATATCCGTGGCCGCTCCTTGCACGATGCCTTCGTCATCGTGGACGAGGCGCAGTCGCTGGAGCGCAATGTTTTGCTCACCGTGCTCTCGCGCTTGGGAGAAGGCTCGCGAGTCGTGCTTACCCACGACGTCGCACAGCGCGATAACCTGCGGGTGGGCCGCCACGATGGGGTGCAGGCGGTCATCGAAAAGCTCAAGGGCCACGAGCTCTTCTCGCACATTACCCTTAAGCGTTCGGAGCGCTCCGCCATTGCGGAACTCGTAACTGATCTATTAGAAGGCAACGACTAAGCGAGGGCTGGATGAATGCGTTTCGCAGACAGCGAATTTAATGAAATCTTTATAGCAAGAATCAGCCAAGACCAGTAATAATGGTGCTTATGAGCGAGAACGCCAAGAAGACGTCTGCGGACGATAAGAAAAAGGATTTCCGTATTCGGCCCTTCACTTCGGCCGATTACCCGCAGATGCGGGACATCTACGAGCAGGGCCTACAAACCGGCCATGCCACTTATGAAACCCGATCCTTGACCTACGAGGAGTTTACGAGCTCCAAGATCATGGCCTCGGTGCACGTAGCCGTTGAGGCGGACGATGATTCCAAGGTATTGGGGTGGGTTTCGGCCGCCCCGATTTCCTCGCGTACCGTCTTCCACGGGGTGGTAGAGGATTCCATTTACTTGGGATCTGATGCCCAAGGCCGTGGCATTGCAGGGGCCTTGCTCGATTGCCTCATTGAAGTGTGCAAGGACCTGCACAAGTGGGCCATCCACTCCTGGATCTTCCCAGAAAATGAAGGTTCTGCGGGCCTGCACAAGTCTCGCGGGTTTGAAAAGGTCGGCACCTACTCACACATGGCCAAGATGACCTATGGCGAGTTGGCCGGTCAGTGGCGCGATACCGATGTCTACGAGCTCCTGCTTCCCAAGCCGGAGGAAAAGCACCTCTAAAGGCGCTGTGCCATTTAACCACGAAGGCCGTAGCGATGCCGGGGAGAATTAATCATCCCGGTCGCTACGGCCTTTCGTTGTTTTCTACCACGCAGTGTGCGTAGGTAAAGCTTGGTGAGATACGCGGCCTTAGACTGCGGGTACCTCCCAGCGCCCAAACCACATCTGTGCCTGTGGGCGCATGGAATCGCGCAAGTGGCTAAAGGGTGGCACGTCAATGCCTTCGCGCTCGGCTAAGGCCACGAGGTAATCGCGGGTGCGCCATACCTCGATGGGGCTTGCCTCGAAATCGAGCACCTCCGCGAGGCCGCCGGGTGGGTAGCCGAGCGCGGACTCGATGGGGGCATCGGCAAGCGGCAGGCTATCGCGCAGAGCATGCAGCTCCCTACTTGTGGCGGCGGTTTCTGCAGGATTGAGCGACATTTAATCGATCGTCTCCTTCAGGCGCTCTTCGCGCAGGGGAAGCAGGACCAAGAGGGCGACGATGACGAGCGGGACCATCAGCGCGATGACCGGGGTGAGGCCGTCATTATAGGAATTTAATACTGCCTGCTCGAGCGGCTCTGGCAGGGAAGACACCAAATCCGGGGTCAGGCTATTGGCATTGCCGTCGCTATTGCCAAACTTCTCGGCATAGGCTGCGCCCTCAGGTCCCAGCTGCTGGATAGCCTGCGGCAGGCGGTTGGCCATCTCATCCTGCATGTTGTTGATGAACATGGAACCAACTAGGGAAGCGCCCAGGGCAGAACCGATCTGGCGGAAGAAGTTATTCGCCGCGGTGGCCGTACCCACCTGGGACAGTGGGAAGGAGTTCTGGACGATGAGCACGAGCACCTGCATCACCATGCCCAGGCCGATGCCGAAGGCGAGGAACTCGAAGCCGAGCTGCGTGAGCGAGGTATCTACCGAGAGGCGGGACATCCAGAACAGGGCGCCTGCGGTAATGGCTAGGCCGATGAGGGGGTAAATCTTGTAGCGGCCGGTGCGGGCGATGATGAACCCGACGCCGGTGGAGGTGCCGATAAGGCCAACCATCATCGGAATCATCATCAGGCCAGCGTTGGTGGGTGATAGGGTGTGGACCATTTGCAGGTAGGTGGGCATATAGCCCAGCACACCGAACATGGCCAGACCCAAAATGACGCCGGATAGGGTGGTCAGGGCCATGTTGCGGTTCTTGAAGAGGCGAACCGGGATAAGCGGTTCGGCAGCGCGCAATTCCACGATGGTGGTAATGATGGCGCCGACGAGGGCGATGGCGCCGAGGGTGAGGATCATGGAGGAATCCCAGTCGTACTCGGTGCCGCCCCAGGTGGTCATGAGGATTAGGGAAGCGGTGGTAATGGCGATGAAGGTGGCGCCGAGCCAGTCAAAGCGCTTCATATCGGCCTGGCCAACGCGCAGGTTGAGCACCAAGATGCAGACCACCATGGCCAGCAGGCCGAGCGGGATATTCATCCACATGCCCCAACGCCAGCCGGGGCCATCAGTAAACCAGCCGCCCAAGACGGGGCCGAGGACGGAGGACAGGCCGAAGACGCCGCCCATGATGCCCATGAACTTGCCGCGCTCGCGGGAGGAGGTGACCTCGGCGATGATGGACTGCGAGGAAATCATCATGAACCCAGCGCCGAAGCCTTGCACAGCGCGGGCGATGATGAGAACCGTCATGGAATCGGCGAAACCGCCGACGGCGGAGCCCACGACGAAGACGGCGATGCCGCCAATATAGAGCCATTTGCGGCCCAGCATGTCACCCAGCTTGCCGGAAATCGGCATGGCGATGGTCATGGTGACAAGGAATGCGGAGATGACCCAGCTCATGTGGTCAACGCCGCCAAGCTCACCAACAATAGTTGGCAAAGCGGAAGAGAAAATCATCTGGCCCAGCGAGCTCATCAACATGGTGAGCACCAGCGCAGAGAAAATGAGCCCCAGGTTATCCGCCCGCGACTGGCCCTGCGCAGGAGCCTTTTCGGCTGTATCTACCATCGGATTCCTTTCATAAAATCATTAATCAAAGTCAGTGAATCATTCAGACGCGACCTCAGGGCGTCGCTGCAATCGCTATCGGGGGCGGCGATGGAAAGCCAGAGGGCCTCGCGGACTACACCGGCGATGACCATGGCCTCCGTTGCCGCGGAGTGCCCCTCGAGGATGCGCAGTTCCGGTTCTTGGGTTAGGCGCTCCTCAATGAGCCCAATAAGCTCGATGGATTTCGCCCGCTTGCGGCTAATGGAGGCGGCCGCCGCCTCTGGGTCATTAGCAATGCGCTTGCGTCTCTCCCGAATCGTGGGATTAACGTGATGACCCTCCATGTGCTGTTCCACCAGGTTAAGGACTAATTCCATGATGCTGCTGGTGGACTCATGGAGGAAATACTCCCGCATTTCGGCGGTGAAGTCAGCGCTTGGCGCCCCAAGCACGGCGGATTCCTTCGAATCGAAATAATTAAAAAACGTGCGCCGAGAAATACCGGCTAGTTCGCAGATCTCTTCAATAGTGACCTCGCCAAAGGAATGCTTATCCACCAATTCGGTGGCGGCATCCTCAATGCGTAGCCGCGTTTCTAGGCGTTTCTGCTCGCGTAGTGATAGTTCTTCTTGCACAGGATGCAACTTTACACTCGGTGCAAACTTGCACCAAGTGCAAAATAGGTGATTTTGTAGATGTATACACCGAATTTATGTTGTAGGTCACGTCGTGTGCTTGCCGATGCCCCTTTCTTTACCCGCGCTTACCCTGCCTGGGAAGCGAGTCGAGGAATGCGAAAACCCCGCTCAGAAGCGATTTCCGAGCGGGGTTGCAGCGCTTAAGGCGGCTTAGATTAGATATTGTCGCGCTCGCGGTTGGTCATGCTCAATACATCCAAGCGCTTGTCCAGCTCTTCCTCGGTGAGGTTCTCGCCGTCAACAAAGCCCAAGTCGATTACGGCCTGGCGGACGGTGATCTTCTCATTGAGTGCGTGCTTTGCGGCCTTTGCAGCGTTCTCGTAGCCGATGGCGGAGTTTAGCGGGGTCACGATGGAGGTGGAGGACTCCGCGAAGTGCTTCATGCGCTCCTCGTTCGCCTCGATGTGGTCGACGCACTTCTCAGCAAACACGCGGGCGGAGTTGGCCAGCAGGCGAGCGGATTCGAGCACGTTGCGCGCCATCATTGGGATGAAGACGTTGAGCTCGAACTGGCCCTGCGCGCCGCCGAAAGCAACGGCTGCGTCATTGCCCACGACCTGGCCGGCCACCATGGTGACCGCCTCAGGGATAACCGGGTTGACCTTGCCCGGCATGATGGAAGAACCAGGCTGCAGGTCCTTCAGGTGAATTTCTGCCAAGCCGGTCAGCGGGCCGGAGCCCAGCATGCGCAGGTCGTTAGCAATCTTGTTGAAGGACACGGCCACCGAGCGCATGGCGCCGGAGAACTCCACGAGGCCATCGCGGTTAGCCTGTGCCTCGAAGTGGTTTTCTGCTTCCTTGAGGTTCTCAACGCCGGTGAGCTTCTTGAGCTCCTCGGTCACCTTGCCGCCGAACTCGGCGGAGGTATTCAGACCGGTACCGGTGGCGGTACCGCCGATGGCGAGCTCTCCCAAGCGCGGGAGGGTAGCCTCGATGCGCTCGATGCCGAGCTCCACCTGGCGGGCGTAGCCGCTGAACTCCTGGCCCAGGGTGATGGGGGTGGCGTCCATGAGGTGGGTGCGGCCGGCCTTGACGACGTCCGCGAATTCCTTCGCCTTCTTGGTCAAGGACTCGTGCAGGACCTTCAGGCCCGGAATGAGGTCATTGACGGCAGCTTCCGTAGCCGCCACGTGGGTAGCGGTGGGGAAGGTGTCATTGGAGGACTGGCCCATGTTGACGTCATCGTTCGGGTGGACCTCGACGCCCTGCTTATGTGCCAAGGAAGCGATGACCTCGTTGGTGTTCATATTGGACGAGGTACCGGAGCCGGTCTGGAAGACGTCAATGGGGAAGGCATCGTTGTGCTTGCCTTCTGCGATTTCCTTCGCGGCGGCGATAATCGCATCAGCCTTTTCTGCATCCAGGCTGCCGGAATCCTTGTTGACCTGTGCGCATGCAGCCTTGAGCAGGCCGAGCGCGCGGATCTGCGCATCTTCCAAGCCGCGGCCGGAGATGGGGAAGTTGTCTACCGCGCGCTGGGTTTGTGCGCGCCACAGGGCATCGGCGGGAACTTTAACCTCGCCCATAGTGTCATGTTCGGTACGGTATTCGGTCATGAAAATCACCTCGGTTAATTGATTGTGTGCGTCTACCCCCAGTATGGCGAAAAGCTAAAAGTGAGAGGGCGAAAAGCCCGAGCCTGCCCCGCCATTTGGGGGTGAGGTTTAGTTCTTGGTGGGGTCCGAGTAGTCCACGACGGAGTATTCCTGCAGCTTAGCCAGCTTGTGGAAGGAATCGACGTAGCGAATGGTGCCGGATTTGGAACGCATGACCAGCGAACGGGTGGAGGCGCCGTTATTGCGGTAAGAGACACCGCGCAGCATGTCACCGTTGGTCACGCCGGTGGCGGCGAAGTAGCAGTTCTTGGAGGAGACCAAGTCATTGGTGCCCAAGACCTTATCCAAGTCGTGGCCTGCGGCGCGGGCCTTTTCCGCTTCCTCTTCATCCTTTGGCCACAGCTTGCCCTGGATTTCGCCGCCCATACACCGCATGGCGCAGGCGGTGATGATGCCCTCAGGGGTACCGCCAATGCCCATCATCATGTCGATGGAGTTGGAATCCTGGCAGGTAGCGATGGCGCCTGCCACATCGCCGTCCATGATAAGGCGCACCTTGGCGCCTGCCTCGCGGATCTCCTGGATGAGCTTATCGTGGCGCGGGCGGTCCAATACCACCACGGTGATATCGGCGGTGCGCAGGCCCTTTGCCTTGGCAACAGATTCGATATTCCACTGCACGGACTGGTTGATGTCGATGGAACCGACGGCCTCGGGGCCCACGGCGATCTTTTCCATGTAGAAGACCGCGGACGGGTCATACATGGTGCCGCGCTCAGCGGCGGCGATTACGGAAATGGCATTGGGGCGGCCCTCAGCCATCAACCGCGTGCCGTCCACGGGGTCCACGGCGATGTCCATCGCCGCGCCCTCACTGGTGCCGACCTCCTCGCCGTTGAAGAGCATCGGGGCCTCATCCTTTTCGCCCTCGCCGATGACGACGACACCCTTCATCGCCACGGAGTTAATCAGCTTGCGCATGGCATCGACTGCCGCGCCATCGCCCTCATTCTTCATGCCACGACCAACCCAGCGGCCAGAGGCTAAGGCGGCGGCTTCGGTCACGCGCACCAGCTCCATGGCCAGGTTACGGTCGGGCAAATAAGAAGTATTTTCGGACATGTGTAGTGGTTGCCTTCCATGTTTTCTCACCGTGGGGGTAATTCCCACGCGCTTAGTGTTCTACTTTTCCTATTCTGGCACTTTTTGGCACCAATAGGTCCGATTTGGGGCCCCTTTTGTGGGGATTTTCCTTGTCAGGGGCAGCATTATCGGCGCGAATGTGCGCACGCGGGAGGCATGTGGCACTTTCACGGCGGCTCATGCGATACTAAGGCGCGTGGCAGCAGAACAAAGACCGAAGATTTTCGAAGGCGCTCGCGACATCATTTTGTCCCTTTCCGTAGTGGTGGTCATGATGTTGCTCGTGGTGGGCGCAACCGGGCTCTGCTCGGTGAATCCGGAAACGGCGCAAGGCCCGGTTCAAGAGGTAGACGAGGAGACCTTCCTGGATACGCAGGCCCGCGCCGGTGTTGGCGCCATCCGAGATCCCCAGATGCCCGAAGGCTGGCAGGCCAATGCGGCCCGCCGTTCGCAGCTAGGCGGCGAGACAGCCACCGTCGTCAGCTGGCTCACCGCAGATGGAAATTACGTGGAATCCACCCAAACCCAGGTTTCTGCAGAAGACGCGGGCGAAAAATACGACGCGAACTACCGCGGGCTGAACTCTACTCGCGAGGTAGCCGGCCACCAGGTGCGCGTGCTGGCAAGCGATGACGATTCGGTGCGCCGCTTGTGGATTGTTGACCTGGGCGATGCCCGCCTCATCATCTCCGGCGCGGCCCCCGATGAAGAATTCGCCGCCGCCACCGAGGCCTTTATCAAGACCAAGCCTATAAGCGGAAAGTAACCTCGCTGAGCCCCTCGGAGTCCGCTTCCACCGTGATTCCTTCAGTATTACCGGTGGCTTCTTCTAAGCCAGCGGCATCCAGGCCGCTCAGCCGCGTCTTTTCTAGGTAGACATCCACGCGCTCGCGCTGAGAACGCTGCGGGTAGATGGAGACTTGGACCACCTGGGCATCGGCAAGCAGCAGCACGATGGACTGGGAAAAGTAACTCAGTTCCTCCTCGGTGCCCGAAACCTGGGTGCTGGTATGCGCCGGCCCGAAGAACTCCTCTACCAGCGCGCGGGAATCGCCGCCCATGATGGAGCCTGCCGATGCCGATTTGGATACGAAATCAATCCGCTTTCCCGGGTAACCATAAATCTGCACTACTCTTCACCCTCCTCGGCCTGCTGCTCGTTGTTTTCCGCCCTTTCGAGGGCATCTTCCACGCGCTTCGAGGCTCCATCCAGGTGGGATTCGCACGTGCGAGCAAGCGCCTCGCCGCGCTCCCAGTACTTCAGGGACTCGTCCAGGCCCATCTGGCCGAGCTCTAAAATCTTGACGGTCTCAATGAGCTCATCGCGCGCCTGCTCGTAGCTCAATTCCTCTACGGGAGTAAAAGCATCCTGGCCCGGCTGGCCGGAACCAATGGTTTCATCTGACATCAGCAATTCTCCTACTATTTCTGGCTAATCGGCGGCCTGGGAGGCCATGGACACGGCGGTGATGGAACCATCGCCCACGCGAATGCGCAATTGCGCGCCGGGCGGTGATTGCTCATAAGAGCTAACGACCTCCGGATCGCTGCCATCTTTGGGCAAGACCTGGACAATAGAATACCCACGGGCAAGCGTCGCCGAAGGACCTAAAGCAGAAACCCGCGCGCGAAGGGACTCCACGTGCCGGGTCTCGCGGTCTAAGAGCACCCGCAGTTCGCGGCGCATGCTCGTGCGCATGCGCTCGACCTCTTCGCGCCGGGCGCGGATCGGTGTCATCGGATCGGCCAATACCGGCCGGGAGCGGATATTATCCAGTCCACGGCGCTCGCGTTCGACCCAGCCGCGCAACGCCGCCGCCATGCGGGAACGCGCCTCTGCAATAATCGCTCGTTCTTCTGCCACGGAAGGCACCACGCGCTTGGCGGCATCCGTGGGCGTGGCCGCGCGCAAATCTGCGACATTATCCAGCACCGGGCTGTCTGGCTCGTGGCCAATCGCGGAGACCACCGGGGTGCTGGCAGCCACGACGGCGCGTTGCAGGGCTTCTTCAGAAAAGGGCAAGAGATCTTCGACGGAACCGCCGCCGCGGGCGATGATGATGACATCAATCTCCGCATCGGCGTCCAGCTCCTGCAGGGCCGAAATCACCTCGGGGACGGTATTGGCCCCCTGAACCGGAGTATTAATGACCCGGAATTGCACGGCCGGCCACCGGTCGCGGGCGACTGCCATGACATCGCGCTCGGCGGCAGAACCGCGGCCGGTAATTAGGCCAATCTTCTCTGGGAGGTAGGGAAGCGGGCGCTTGCGTGCGGGATCAAAGAGGCCTTCGGCGGCGAGCTGTGCGCGCAGTTTTTCGATGCGCGCCAATAAATCGCCGATGCCCACGTGCCGGATCTCCGTGGTCCACAGGGAAAAGGATCCGCGGCCAGCATAAAAGGCGGGTTTGCCGTGTACGATGACGCGGTCGCCATCTTTTAGCGGCGTGGGCAAGTTGTGCAGCATTGAGGAAGAGCAGGTCAATTGCACCGACTTTTCCTGCTGCACATCGCGCAGGGTGAGGTAGGACAGCTTCCAGGTGGGCTTGTAATTGATCTGCGTTAATTGGCCTTCCACCCACAGGTATCCAAGGCGCTCGATCCATCCCTTCACCTGGTCATTGACCTGGCCCACGGGCCACGGGGTCTCTGGAGTATTTGCCGGTTGATTCACGCAGCCACCCTTTCCATCTACAGCGCCATACGGTGCCCTTTAGTGTAGGTGCTCAAGGCACGTGGCGCCCCGCTTGGGTGGCCTAGATGGGCGCTTTCCCTGCTGGATAGCCCTTACTATTGTTTTGCTTTACCTTTCGATACTCTGGGAGGCATGACTGATGGTAAAAATGTTCTCCTCGCGGCACCGCGCGGTTACTGCGCTGGAGTGGACCGCGCCGTCGAGACCGTAGAAAAGGCGCTAGAAAAATACGGCGCACCCATTTATGTGCGCAAGCAAATCGTCCACAACCGTTATGTCGTTGAATCTTTGGCCAAGCGCGGAGTCATCTTCGTTGAAGAGGCCGCCGAGG
The DNA here is from genome assembly GCF_040225635.1 of Corynebacterium sp. KPL2830. NCBI lineage: Bacteria > Bacillati > Actinomycetota > Actinomycetes > Mycobacteriales > Corynebacteriaceae > Corynebacterium > Corynebacterium sp. KPL2830. The sequence continues at coordinate 41,196 of NZ_JBEHFR010000006.1, forward strand.
CCCCGGAGGGTGCTCACCTCGTCTTTTCCGCCCACGGGATCTCCCCGGCGGTGCGCAATCAGGCGCAGGAGCGCAAGCAATTGACCTTGGACGCTACCTGCCCCTTGGTGACTAAGGTGCACAAGGAAGCCCAGCGTTTCGAGCGCGATGGTTACCACATCCTCCTCGTGGGCCACGAAGGCCACGAGGAGGTAGAAGGCACCGCGGGCGAGGCCCCCGATGTTACGCATCTGGTCGATGGCGTCGACGGCGTGGACAAGCTGCCAGACTACCTGCAGGATGAGAAACTCATCTGGATTTCGCAGACCACACTCTCGGTGGATGAGACCGTTGTCATCGTCAATAAGCTGCGTGAGCGTTTTCCGCACCTAGAAAACCCGCCGTCAGATGATATCTGCTACGCCACTCAAAACCGGCAAGAGTCCGTCAAAGCCATTGCACCGAAGTGCGACCTTATGATCGTGGTGGGGTCTAAGAACTCGTCCAACTCCGTGCGCCTCGTAGAAGTCGCGCTCGAGGCGGGTTCACGCGACTCCCACTTGGTGGATTTTGCCGACGAGATCGATGAATCGTGGCTAGACGGCGTAGAGACCGTTGGCGTGACCTGTGGCGCCTCCGTGCCAGAACTTCTTGTGCGCGAGGTGCTCGAATACTTGGATGAGCGCGGCTTTAATGACGTGGAGCAAGTGACCACCTCCACCGAATCCATTACTTTCGCGCTGCCGCGCGATCTGCGTCCTGCCCGCACCTAGCGCTGCAACGCCTAAAACGACAACAACCGTGAGCCTGGTGGCCTCTTAAAGAGTGCCGGGGCTCACGGTTTAGTTTATTCGTAGAGGTTATCGTCCCAACGCTGCTTCTTGGCAGTGTCTTTTGTCGAGGAAGCGGGATCTGGTTCGGGGGCCGGTGGTATCACGTCCCCTGCGCGCCGGTGCGGATCCGGTTGCAAGCGATTTTCGCGTTCCGCCTGTTGCTCGCGACGGCGCTCTTCTCGGTCGCGGCCACGGATGCGGTCCTGCGGCTTCCGCGGAGGTTGCGCCTGTGCGTGTGATCTGCGGCGGGAGGCGCGTGGGGAGGGGGCCTGCGGGTTTTCGGATCTATTGCGCGCCATGAGTTCCGCCACGGAAAGCCGTTCAGCGCGGTTCTGGCGATCCCGCTTCATGTCCGCGCGCCGCGCGACCTTTTGCTGATTCACAGCGCGTTGGGCGGCCTTGCGGAAGCGCATCCAGCGCAAGACGCCGATTGCGGTCGCGCCGAGAACCGCGATAAGCAACCACAGGAAGTTCTGGACCAGCGGATACACGGAGGTCAGCAGGGACGTTTTAGAAAAACTGGTGCCTTCCGGAGCATTGGACTTGGTGATGAAGATTCCCGCCGTCACCACGGTTACCGCGTACAAAATGGGGATGGACGCGATGGACAGGAATAATCCCCGCTCCTCAACGATGAGCGCTATGAGCAGGGAGCTGATGATGAGAAAGGCAAAGTACATCCAGCCTATGGAGCCGGCAAGAATGGAAATCAATGCGCCGGTGAGCAAAAGTGCCGCCAATAGCCCAAGGCCCTTCAGCAGCGAGATGCTCGGCATGCTCAGGCTTTGCGCGGCGGTAGGCTTTCGTTGTTTGGCTAGTGACACGTCGCAAAATCCTACCGTCTGGCGCGGGCCAATGGCTATATCCACGCAGTAAAACTGCCTAGATTTTAAGAAGAATTTGTCCCGCGCGGCCACGTATCAATGGGGGAGGGCTCGCGCGGCGCTCTGTTCGTGCGGCCGGGAATCTCCATTTCGTGCAGCTTGCGGGCGGTCACGCCCACGCGCGAATCAAGCGAGGAGAGCGTGGAATTATAGGCTTCTACTGCCTTTTCGAGTCCTTGGCCCACCTTGCCATAGTGCTCCGAAAGGGTATTGAGCCGCGAATAGAGCTCACGTCCCAAGCGTTGGACTTCTTTTGCCTTGGCGGAAATATCTTCCTGGTGCCACCCCATAGCTACCGTGCGCAAGAGCGCGAAGAGTGAGCTCGGGGTCGCGATGACGACGTTGCGTTCAAAACCGAACTCGATGAGCTCAGGATCGACCGATAACGCAGCATCGAGGAAAGGATCCGCGGGTACGAAGAGCACCACGAATTCCGGGGTGGGTTGGAAGGCCTCAATATAGTCTTTGTGGGATAGCGCCTGGATGTGACTGCGCAGCTGATGCGCGTGGCGGCGCAGGTAGCCGGCGTGTTCTTCTGGATCGTCGGTTTCTAGCGCATCGAGGTATGAAGAGAACGGAACCTTGGCATCGACGATGATATGCCTGCCACCGGCCAAGTTGATGAGCATATCTGGGCGCACGATGCGGCCGTTTAAGGGGGCAGAGACTTGGGAATCGAAGTCCACGTGCCGTCTCATGCCGCCGAGTTCGACGACGCGCTCTAGCTGGATCTCGCCCCATCGCCCGCGCACATTGGGCGAGCGGAGGGCCGTAACGAGCTGATCCGTGCGCTCCGTGAGTTGGGACGAGGTGCGGGTCACCGCCTGCACTTGGCTGGACAGGGAGGCTAAGTGGGCGGTGCGGTCTTCTTCCAGTTCTTGTAGCTGGAATCCGAGCCTATCCATGGCCTTTTCTAGCGGTTGCAGCTCGGCCTGGCGGCGTTGGGATTCTTGCAGCGCCCGGTGCTCCTCGCTCGGCGCGGAGCGGGAAGCGGAATGAGAGTGGGCCAGCCATCCCAGAACGGCACCCAGTAGGAGACCGATAAACAGCAGCAGCATGGGCAAAGTGGATGTCATGGAATCCACTATGACACGTGCTGCCGACACGGCACACTATTTATTCGAATCTCCGTTCAAGAGATTTTCGAAGGCATCCCGCGCGCGGCGCAGGTTGGAGCGCATGCTTGGCTCGTCATAGTCCTCCGGGGTGGAATCGACATCGACGGAGTCATCGAGCGTGGTGGAGTCGCCATCGGAAGCCGCATCGGCGCCGGCGATATCGGGGCTGGCGTGTTCTGGAACATTGCGCCATTGCTCGCGCTTGTATTGCGCTTGCTCTTCGGTATAGCGGCCGATGAGATAGCCCGCGACGGTGGAGTAGTTGAGCTCGGAGGAGTGTTTTTCCCCGGACTGCAGCTTCATCATGTCCTGCACGTAGCGATAGGCAACCGCGATCATGGCGGCGGTCGGCACGGCCAGGAATCCACCGATGAGTCCAAAGAGCGCGGAGCCGACGATGACGGAGACCAAAACGATAACTGGGTGCAGGTTCATGGCCTTTGCCTGCAGCCACGGCGAGAGTACATTGCCTTCAAGCTGCTGGACCAAAATAACGAGGCCCAAGACCAACAGTGCTTGGGTAAAGCCCAAAGATACCAAGGCGATAACCACTGCGAGCGCGCCAGAGACAATGGCGCCGACGAACGGGATGAAGCCGGCGATGAAGGTAATGATCGCCAGGGCCATCGCCAAGGGCACGCCGATAAGCACGAGGCCGAGGCCGATAAAGATGGCATCGATAAGCGAGACCACTGCCTGCGCCCGAATGAATCCGCCCAGGGTATTCCAGGCGCGCGTGAGCAATTCTGTGAGGTGCCAGCCGGCGCGCCGGCCGGTGGCATTGCGCAGCCACGGCAGGAATTTGGTGCCGTCTTTCAGGAAGAAGAAGGTGAGCACCAAGACGATGAACACCGTGACGAAAAATGAGGTGGCATTGCCGATGCCCGTAAATACGGACCCGGCGATAACGCCCGCACGCTCCTGCAACCAGCCTGCGGCCTCGTCGATATAGGTGCTCATATCGTCGCTATCGAGGTTCAAGGGTGGGCCCTGGGCCCACACCTGGAGCTGCTGGATGCCGGAGACCGTTTGCAGGTAGAGCGACTGGGATTGCCGCATGAAATCCGGTGCCACCGAGGCGATGAGCCCACCGACGGCGGCCGAGGAGATAAGGATCGTCACAATCGCCGCCAGGCCTGCAGGCAGTCCTTTTGTTCGCATCCAACGCGCCATGGGGTGAAGCACGGTACAGATAATAAGGGCCAAGAGCACCGGCAGGATGCCCTGCCAGAAGCTACCCAAGACGTGATAGATCGCAAAAAGGAAAACGCCGATGATTAGCAGGCGCACGGCCCACAGGGAGGTCGACTTCACCATTTCGCCCGCGATGACGGAGCGATCGACCTGATTGCCCGGGGGATGCGGCGATACATCGTCCAATTGGCTGGTGTCGAAGTCACCGTCTATTTTATCGCCCGGGCTTGCCTGCGGCTTTTCGGGTGTTGGTTGCTTATCAGAACTCACCCCACCATCTTGCCTTATAACGCGGTAGGTGCGTTAGGATTAGCCCCGTGAGTCTTACACTAGGAATCGTCGGCTTGCCCAATGTGGGCAAGTCCACTTTGTTTAATGCCCTGACCCGTTCCGAAATCTTGGCGGCCAACTACCCATTCGCCACCATCGAGCCCAACGTCGGCTTGGTGGAGCTGCCGGATCCCCGTTTGGACACCCTCGCTAAGATGTTCAACTCCGAGCGCATCTTGCCGGCGACCGTGTCCTTCGTGGATATTGCCGGCATCGTCGCAGGTGCCTCGCAGGGCGAGGGTATGGGTAACGCCTTCCTAGCTAATATCCGCGAGGCCGACGCTATCTGCCAGGTGGTCCGCGCCTTTTCTGATGACAATGTCATCCACGTCGATGGCCAGGTAGATCCCGGCAACGACATTTCCGTTATTAATACAGAGCTGATTCTGGCGGATCTGCAGACCATCGAGAAGGCCCTGCCGCGCCTAGAAAAAGATGCCCGGAAGAATAAGGACCTGGCACCTGTGGTGGAGGCAACCAAGAAGGCGCAGGAAATCCTGGAGGATGACCGCACCCTCTTCGCCGCCGCCAAGTCCGGCGAGATTGATCTTTCCCTCGTGCGCGAGCTGCACCTGATGACGGCTAAGCCCTTCCTCTACGTCTTTAACTCGGATGAGGCTGTGCTTACCGATGCCGCCAAGAAGGACGAACTGCGCCAGCTCGTCGCCCCAGCAGATTGCGTCTTCCTCGATGCACAAACCGAGTCCGAGCTCTTGGAGCTGGATGAGGACGAGGCAAGCGAGTTGCTCGAGGCAGTAGGCCAAGAAGAGCCCGGCTTGGCTACCTTGGCCAAGGCCGGATTCTCCACCTTGGGACTGCAGACCTACCTCACCGCTGGTGAAAAGGAAGCCCGCGCGTGGACCATTAAACAAGGCGCTGCCGCCCCTCAAGCCGCCGGTGTTATTCATACCGACTTTGAAAAGAAGTTCATCAAGGCGGAAATCGTCTCCTTTGACGATCTCGTTGCCGCCGGCTCCATGGCCGAGGCGCGCGCCAACGGCAAGGTCCGCCAAGAAGGCAAAGACTACATCATGCACGATGGCGACGTGTGTGACTTCAAGATCGGTGGCTAAATCCTAGCTTGTTGCAGGTCGCGAAAGTAAACGTGGCGAGTGCGCGAATGTAGAGTTATCCTATTTGCGTACCCAACAACAATAAGGAGGTCATAATAATGGCTGAGCTAGAAAACAAGACGATTGCAATCATTGCTACCAATGACTTTGAAGACTCCGAACTGACCTCTCCGCTAGAGGCCGTGCAGAAGGCCGGCGCTACCGTGAAGGTTCTGGCGCCTAAGGCTGGCACCATTACGGGCAAGAACGGTACCGAGATTAACGTTGATGCTACGACCAAGGACTCCGAGGGTGAGACCTTCGACGGCATCATCTTGCCTGGCGGCACCAATAACGCTGACCTCATCCGCTTGGACGAGGCAGCCGTTAGCATCGTGCGTAAGCACATGGGCGAGGACCGCCCCTTGGGCGCCATCTGCCATGGCGGTTGGATCCTAGCCGATGCAGATGCACTCAAGGGCCGTACCTTGACGTCCTTCCCGTCCCTGCAAACCGATCTCCGCAACGCAGGTGTTACCTGGGTTGACGAGGAGGTCCACTGCGACCAGGGCTTGGTCTCCTCCCGTACCCCGGACGACCTGCCTGCATTCAACGCTAAGTTGGTCGAAGAGTTCGCAGAGGGTCAGCACTAAATTAGGCTAGCCCCTTCATTACTCCCTACGAGCCAGATGGTGAGAAACCTTCTGGTTCGTAGGGAGATTTTTCGTCTCTAGCGGCTGCAAGGGCCCATGAGAGGATCCAGGCATTGGCTGTATTTTTCCCCTTCCCTCTGTCTGCTAACCTATGACCTCAGAAGGGGAGTAGTTCCTACGGCGCCTATTGCGCCGCGATGACTGGTCGACACACTGGCTTCAAAGCCCGGCCACTCAGCATCGATGCCTTTGATGCGAACGAGACCTTCGGACTGATTTTGGTTGCCGAAGGGAGAGTAGTAGACCTTGTCTTCTCTAAGTTCTGAGCAGCGCATTTTAGAGCGCTTTATGATGTTGTCCATCGCCGCGGCGGTGGCGACGATTATCTTGAAATCCCTGGCGGCTTGGCTAACGGGCTCGGTAGGTTTCTTCTCTGACGCCCTTGAGTCCCTCGTGAACCTCGCAGCCGCCATCGCGGGCTATTGCGCCTTGCGCATTTCCGCCAAGCCCGCCGATCACAATCACCACTTTGGACACGGCAAGGCCGAGTATGTGTCCGCGTTGGTAGAAGGCGCGATGATCTTCCTCGCCGCAGGGGCCATCATCTACACCGCGATCCAGCGCCTCATTACTCCCCAGCCCGTTGAAGAAGGCGGCTGGGGCTTAGCGCTGTCGCTCTTGTCCTCGCTGCTCAACTTGGGCGTCGGCTTGGCCTTGATTAAGGCGGGCAAGCGCTACCGTTCCGCGACGCTGAATGCCGATGGCCACCACCTGCTTACGGATGTGTGGACCTCTGTCGGCGTCCTCGCAGGCATGGCTGCGGTGTATCTTACGGGCTGGCTGTGGCTCGACGCGCTTGTAGCCTTGGCCGTTGGCATCAATATCTTGTGGACGGGATTTAAGATTTTGCGCGAATCCGTCAGCAGCCTGCTTTCTGAAGCCCTCCCGGAAGAAGAGCAGGATCAGATTTGGGATCTCTTAACTGAACTGGAAAAAGAAAAGGCCGTGACCTTCACGGACCGGCGCACGGTAGCCTCCGGCAGGCAAAGAATGGTCTACCTGACCATGGAGGTGCCGGCGAACTGGAGCGTTTTATACTCGCACGAGATCGCCGACGACGTCGAAGTCGCCCTCGACCAGCTTTTCCCCGGATGCAGCGTGTTTATCCACGTGGAGCCAGCCGGCGTCGCGCATCGCCGCCCACTTCCATTCCGGCAATAAATAAAGGCCCAAGGCGTACTGCCCTGGGCCTTCGTTCGCGATTTATTAAGCGTTGACGCTTACTTCCTCGTCGGAATCTTCCTCCATGATGTGCTTGACGCCATTTTCGGCTTCATCCCAGACCTCTTGGTTCTGGATGCCTGCGCGCTTGGCGACGACCGTCGCACACAATGCCTGACCCGTGACGTTCAGCGCCGTACGGCCCATGTCAATGATGGGCTCGACGGCCAGCAGCAAACCGACGCCAGCCAATGGCAGTCCCAGCGTGGACAGGGTCAGCGTGAGCATAACCGTCGCGCCAGTGGTACCCGCGGTAGCAGCAGAACCAATAACGGAGACGAAGATGATGAGCAGGTACTGCGTGAAGTCTAGGTCTACGCCGTAGAATTGCGCGACGAAGATCGCAGCAACAGCAGGGTAGACGGAGGCGCAGCCATCCATCTTCGTAGTAGCGCCGAGGGGCACTGCAAAGGACGCGTACTCGGTGGGAACGCCCAAGGCGCGTTCGCTAAAGCGTTGCGTTGCGGGCATAACACCCATGGAAGAACGGGTGACAAAGCCCAAGGAGGTTACCGGCCAGATGCGCTTGTAGAAGCCCTTGACCGGAATATTGTTGAACTTCAGCACCGCAGGGTAGACCACGGCGAAGACGATGGCCAGACCCACATACATTGCTAGGACGAACTTGCCCAGCGAGCCAAGTGCGTCCCAACCATAGGTAGCAACGGCCTTACCGATAAGAGCTGCGGTACCAATCGGTGCCAGGCGGATAATCCACCACAGGACCTTCTGGATGACCTTGAGGAAGGACTCCGTAAAGTGCAAGAACGGATCGGCTGCCTTACCGGTCTGTACGGCGGCAATACCAATGGCTAAGGAAATAACCAGCAGCTGAAGCGCACCGAAGTTGAGGGTAACTTCGCCATCGCTAGCAGAGGCCGTAAGCCCGATGAAGTTTTGAGGGAGCAGCTGCTCGAAGAAGGCAGTCCACGAACCGACGCTCGATGGATCCTTTGCAGCGGATGCATCGACGCTCGCGCCGGCACCGGGCTTCATGACCAATGCCACGACGATGCCCACGATGACGGAGAAGAACGCCGTAATGGCGAACCACATCAACGTAGAAACGGCCAAGGATGCGGCATTGGCAACCTTGCGCAGGTTAGCCACAGAGGTGACCACCGCGGCGAAGATGAGCGGCGGAACCATGACCTTCAATAACTGGACATAGGCGCCACCCACACCGCTGAGCAGGTTGGTCAGCCACCCTGGATTATCAGGATCGGTATCCATGCCAGATGCGATCAGTCCCAGGATAAGGCCGATGATAAGGCCCGCAATGACTTGCGCGCCAAACCCCGTTGCCCAGCTAGGGAGCTTGGAGCGAGAGGAAACTTTTTGTGTCATAGAACGTCCTTTAGAAATCAACTGAACAGGTCTGACTATTTTCTTAGTACGGTTCTGTTCAACTTCGACCAGTCTTACTTTATTCCATGCGTCAAACCACAAGGAAAAAGGGTCTCGTTTCCAGCTGCGATGCCGTTAAGACTGCTTTGTAGACTAAGCAGTTCAGCACCCGTGTACGCTCTCACCCACACCGCATTCCTCAGCCCACGCCCTTCATCCCTGCCCTGTAACCCATCACCTCCTCAACCCGCGCCCCGCCCTTCGCGCTCACCGCGAGCCTCATTTCTGCCAGTGCTCCCATCCCCCGTGAGCGCGAAGGGCAGGGGAGAAGATGGAGCTAACAAGATGCTGGGTGTACCCAATAGGTAGCCCGTGAACCTCCTGGTACCTTTACTCTTATTTCTTTTACAGGAGGTAGAGGCGTGGGCTGGATAAAGCCATTAATTGGCGTTGCCGTACTCGGTGGCGTGGTGTCGATGGGAGTCGGTGCAGCGAATAGTGATGAGCGCGCAGTGGTTAATCGCGTCATCGATGGCGACACCATAGACGTCATGCTTGATGGCGAAAAGACGAGGGTTCGACTCCTTAATATCGATACTCCCGAAATCGGGCGCAACGGGAAGCCCAGCGAGTGCTTAGCGGAAGAAGCTAAGGAGTACCTCGAAGGTCGATTGCCACAAGGAACCGAGGTGACACTGGAATACGACGAGGAGAAGACTGATAAGTATGGGCGCACATTAGCCGGTGTCTTTCTTGGAGGCGATCTCGTAAATGCAGACATTGCTGCTGAGGGGCTTGCGGTTGCCAAAAAGATTGGCGCTAATGGCAAGTTCTATAACGAGGTAAAAGAAGCAGAAAGCGGTCCGCGGACTAAGGGCACGGGAGTCTTCGGGGTTTCCGATGAATGCCAAGTATCCAGCGATGAGGATATGGCAGAGTCACTTCAACAAGCTGAAAGTGCTACGGCTGCTGCCGCTGGGATCGGAATTATTGCTGCCAACATCGATAGCGACGATGACGGTGGGGCCGCAAAGGCTCTTGCCCAGATTTACGCTGCCCGGAAGGGGCTGGAAGCCTTGCGTGGACGTAGCGATGATCGCAGTGAGTTCCAAAAAGCCGCTTATCCAGAAGCTCCAGAGCGCTTGGCAAAACAGATGGAGAAGGAACTATCTGAGCATGAAGAAGAAATTGAGGAACAGGTAGAGACCGCCAAGCGGGAAAAGGAAAGAGAAGAGGAGCGAAGGGAACAAGAGCGCGAGCGCCAGGAAGCAGCTGAGCGAGAAGCGGCGGAGCGAGAGGCCGAGCACGAGAGGCGACTGGCAGAAGATGCACATGTAGACGCCACAGCGCCCGCCGCAGGGTCTAATTTGAACACGGGCGGAAGTCAGTACGTCGCCCCGCAGCCGCAACAGGCACCACGCGTGGATACCTACACCGGGTGCCGTGCATACGGCGGCAATTACGCCTTAACCTCTGTGGATAAGAAGGGCCGTGCTTACGCGAAGATTGATTGCACGACCAAGCAACAAATCGGCTAGCTGCTCAGTTTTCATCACCCCGCCCTTCGCGCTCACCGCGAAGACCAGACGGTCTGAGCTAGCGCTTCCACGTGAGCACGAAGGGCGGGGGTGGGGAGGCGCACCCTAGAATCCGATTTAGCGGACTGCCCGTCCGCTCGAATTTGTTCACTTCACCTTCGCGCTCACCGCGAGCACGGCGCCCCGCTAAAGGCCGCCGCCGGTGAGCGCGAAGGGCGATGGGGCACTACGAGGAAACTAAGAGAACCGCGTGAAATCACAGCAGCGGGGCGCCGTCAGCTGCCATACTGGAATGATGAAGATTCTGGTAACTGCTTTTGATGCCTTTGGTGGCGAAGAAATTAACCCTACGGAACGCGCGCTGGATAGGCTGCCGGATGAAATCGGCGGCGCGCAGATTATTAAGCACCCTGTGCCAACGGTATTCGGTGAAGCGTTGAAGCAGGCCATTGCTGTGGCCGAGAAAGAAAACGTGGACGCGGTGGTCTGCCTGGGACAGGCCGGCGGGCGGGGCCATATCACTCCGGAGCGGGTGGGCATCAACTTGGCGGATGCTTCCATTCCGGATAATGCGGGTAACCAGCCCAGCGATGAACCAGTGGTTGAAGGCGGCCCGGCCGCGTACTTTTCCACCCTGCCAGTCAAGGCAATGGTTGCAGCGATTCAGGAGGCCGAGATTCCAGCGCAAGTCTCGACCACGGCGGGAACATTCGTCTGCAACCACCTGCTCTATGGCCTGCTGCACCATTTCAAAGATACGCAGGTAAAAGCAGGATTTATCCACGTTCCGTTTATTAAGGAGCAGAATAAGGAAAACAGCCCGATGCTGGAGCTCGCGGACGTCGTGCGGGGCGTGGAATGCGCGATTAGCGCCGTGGCGAAAAGCGCTTAGGGTCGCCTTGCTAGAGAAATTTTCCGCCCAAATATAGATTTAAAGTCATGTCTCGCTTAAGTCCTCTCAACTGGCCGGTGGTGCGCCAGCTGCGTAGTGGCGATCCCTTTGGCAGGGATATCAATACGCAATCAACCAAGAGTAAGGAAAAGCACGGGCGCACGGTGGAAGCTGACCGCGTGGTGCAATCCGTGTGCCCATATTGCGCGGTAGGTTGTGCCCAGCGCGTATACGTTAAAGATGACCGGGTCATCCAGATTGAGGGCGATCCGGATTCGCCGATTTCGCGCGGGCGTTTGTGCCCCAAGGGCTCGGCATCGGAGCAGTTGGTCAACTCCGCAACGCGTTTGACCAAGATTAAGTACCGCGCACCGCACTCCACCGAGTGGCAGGAGCTGGATGAAGACACCGCAATGGAGATGATCGCGGATCGCTTCGTGGAGGCACGCCGGAAGGGCTGGCAAGACACCGATGACTCGGGACGGACGCTCAACCGCACGATGGGTATCGCTGGCCTTGGCGGCGCGACCTTGGATAATGAGGAAAACTACCTCATTAAGAAGCTTTTTACCGCTGCCGGTGCGGTGCAGCTCGAAAACCAGGCGCGCATATGACACTCCGCCACAGTTCCTAGTTTAGGAACTTCGTTTGGCCGCGGCGGCGCAACCCAACCGCTGCAGGATATGGCGAATGCTGATTGTATCGTCATCGAGGGTTCGAATATGGCCGAGTGCCACCCGGTGGGATTCCAGTGGGTCGTAGAAGCCAAAAAGCGTGGTGCCCGCATTATTCACGTGGATCCGCGGTATACGCGTACCTCTGCGTTCTCTAACCGCCACATTGGCATTCGCGGCGGTACCGACGTGGTGCTGCTGGGTGCGGTCATTAACTACATGCTCCAGAATGAGCTGTACTTCCGCGATTATGTCGTCGCATATACCAATGCGCCGATGATCATCTCGGAGGATTACCAGGACACCGAGGAACTGGACGGGCTGTTTTCTGGCTATGACCCGGAAACCGGCACGTATGTGACCGATTCGTGGCAGTACGTGCAAAAACCGGAAGGCTCTTCTTGGAATGTGGAGCGCGATGACACTCTGGAGCACCCGAATTCGGTCTTCCAGATTCTCAAGCGTCACTATGCGCGCTATACCCCTGAGCTGGTAGAAGAAACCTGCGGCATCGCGCAGGAAGACTTCTACTACCTGGCGGATTCCATTGCGCAGAATTCCGATCCGGAACACACCACGTGTTTCGCTTATGCCTTGGGATTTACCCAGCACACCTTGGGAGCGCAGTTCATCCGCACCGCTGCGATCTTGCAGCTCTTGATGGGCAATGTGGGCCGTCCGGGCTCCGGAATCATGGCCCTGCGCGGGCATGCCTCCATTCAGGGATCCACGGATATCCCGACGCTCTTCCACTCCCTTCCCGGCTACCTGCCCATGCCGAGCGTGGAAAAGCAGACGTGGCCGGAATTCGTGGATGAGATCCGGGATGAGTCCCAAAAGGGCTTCTGGCAGATTGGCGAGAATTACGCCGTGTCCTTGATGAAGTCCTACTGGGGAGATGCGGCGACCAAGGAAAATAACTGGGGCTATGACCTCATGCCGCGCATTTCCGGCGCGCATTCCACCTACGAAACCCTGCAGGCCATGCTTAATGGGCAGGTAGATGGCTACTTCGTCTTTGGCCAGAATCCGGCGGTGGCGCAGTCTAATGGTGGCATGCAGCGTCGCGGTTTGGCATCGCTGAAGTGGCTAGTGGTGCGCGATTTCCAGGAAATCGAAACCGCATCGTTTTGGAAGGATGCGCCGGAGATTAAAAACGGCGAGCTGAAGACGGAAGACATCGAGACCGAGGTCTTCTTAATGCCCGCAGCTACCCACGTGGAAAAGGCCGGTACCTTTACCCAGACCCAACGCATGCTGCAGTGGCGCTTCCAAGCGGCGCCGCCGCCAGGCGATGCCAAGAGCGAGCTGTGGTTCTTCTACCAGCTGGGTAAGAAGCTGAAGGAACGCCTGCGCGATTCCACTGATCCGCGCGATCTCCCGCTTCAGAAGGTGACGTGGGATTACGTGGAAAATGAGGAAGGCGAACCGAACTCCGAGGATGTCCTCAAGGAGATCAACGGCTACTACCTCGATGGGCCCAAGAAGGGTGAGCTTTTGCCCACCTTCGTGGAGATGAAGAATGACGGCACGACCTCCGGCGGCTGCTGGATCTACACCGGCGTGTACAAGGACGGCGTTAACCAGTCCGCGCGCAAGGTCCCGGGTTCGGAGCAGAACGAGGTCGCGCCCGAGTGGGGCTGGGTATGGCCTGCTAACCGCCGCATTTTGTACAACCGTGCATCGGCCAAGCCGGATGGCACCCCGTGGTCCGAGCGCAAGAAGTACGTGTGGTGGGACGAGGCCCAGGGCAAGTGGGTAGGCGATGACGTCCCTGACTTCCCGGTGACGAAGTCGCCCGAGTACAAGGCTCCCGCCGATGCCGTCGGTCCGGACGCCCTTGATGGCACGGACGCCTTCATCATGCAGGCGGACGGTCGCGGGTGGCTCTTTGCGCCTTCCGGGCTTTCCGATGGCCCTTTGCCCACCCACTACGAGCCGCAGGAGTCTCCGGTGACCAACGTGCTGTATAAGCAGCAGCAATCGCCGACGCGCTTGACCATCAAGCGCCCGGATAACTTGCAGCGTCCAGAACCGGGCATGCCCGGTGCGGAGGTTTTTCCGTTCGTATTTTCTACCTATCGCCTCACGGAGATGTACACCTCGGGTGCGATGTCGCGCCGTCTGCCTTATCTGGCGGAGCTGCAGCCGGGCCTATTCTGCGAGGTGGATAAGGACTTGGCCGCAAAGCGCGGCTTGGAAAATGGCGAGTGGGCGACGATTATCTCGCCGCGCGGCGTGATTGAGGCGCAGGTCTTGGTCACCGATCGCATGCAGATGCTGAAGATTAATGGGGAAGAATTCCACCAGATTGGCCTGCCCTTCCACTACGGCGAGTCCGAGACCACCGCTGTGGCCGGTGACGGTGCCAACGATCTCTTGGGTCTTACGCTCGAGCCGAATGTGTTCATTCAGAACTCAAAGATCGGCGCCTGCGATATCCAGCCGGGCCGCCGGCCAAGGGGAGAAGGCCGCTTGAAGCTGCTCAAGCAGTATCAGGAGCGGGCGCAGTTGAGCGTTGATTCCGGCAATGATTTGTTGTCGGTTCCTGACTCGTTTACCTATAACCCCGAGCCTGAAAAGCATGGTCAGTCTGGGGCGGATAGTAGTGATGATGAGACGGCAAGCGAAGGCGAAGAAGGTAAGTAAATGACTAATCTACTGACCGAGGACGCGGGCCGGCACGGCTATGATTCCTACCGCCGCATGGCCTTTTTCACCGATACGTCCGTGTGCATCGGCTGCAAGGCCTGCGAGGTGGCGTGTAAGGAATGGAACCGCAACCCGGTAGAGGGATATGACGTCACCGGTAATTCCTATGACAATACCGGCGCGCTAGGTGCAAATACGTGGCGCCACGTGGCCTTTGTGGAACAAAACAATGACCGCATCGAAATGGCTCGTGAAGAGGGAAAACAGCTTATTTCCCTTGGCATGCCCACCATCGGTGGAAAGCCTGACGAGGTCGATACCACTCCGCCTGATACGGATACGTTCCGGTGGTTGATGTCCTCGGACGTCTGCAAGCATTGCACGCATGCAGGGTGTTTGGATGTGTGCCCAACGGGTGCGCTCTTCCGCACCGAGTTTGGCACCGTGGTCGTCCAAGATGATGTGTGCAATGGTTGCGGAACCTGCGTGGCGGGGTGCCCCTTCGGCGTCATCGAACGCCGCGATGACGGCGGGGTGTCGTTGAAATACGATAAGACCGCGACGGTGGATTATCAGGATAATTCGCACGCCGGCATCAATGTGCTGAAAAAGCTCAAGCAGCGCAAACCCCAAGGCACGGATCACACGCCGGGCGAGGCGATGCCGATTAAGAATGTGGGCGTCGCCCAGAAGTGCACCATGTGCTATGACCGCCTGAAACAGGGCGAGCAACCGGCCTGTTCCAAGACGTGTCCCACGGATTCCATCCAGTTCGGTACCTATGAGGACATGCTGGCCGCGGCGAGGGATCGTGTGCGCGCCCTGCACGAACAGGGCATAACGGAGGCGCGGCTCTATGGCGCCAATGATAACGATGGCGTGGGCGGAACCGGCTCTATCTTCTTATTGCTGGATTCGCCAGAGGTCTATGGCCTGCCGCCGGACCCGCGCGTGCCCACCGCGGATTTGCCGAGTATGTATAAGACCGCGGCCAAGGCCATCGGCGGGATGGCGCTGGCCGTGGCGGGTTCCTTTTTGATTGGAGGGCGCAAATGAGCGGTTTTGATGAGTACCGGCCACCGCAGCCGGAGCGGCCGAATCGCTACCGCAACTTCGATGGGCCGAAGCGCAAGAAGAAGCGCAAGCGCCCGGGTGCGGGTGCGCAGGATGGCTCCAAAGAGGAGCGGATGGCCGAAGACTTCGAGTTTTCTTCCTATTACGGCAGGCCGGTAGTCAAGGCCCCGCCGTGGGAGTGGCCCATCGGTGGGTATTTCTTCTTGGGCGGCATTGCCGGCGGTTCGGGCCTTCTCGCCACCGGTGCACAGGCCGCAGGCAACGCACCTTTGCGCCGGACCACGCGGGTAGCGGCCTTTGGCGCGGCGGCCGCCGGTTCGGTCTTTTTGATTTTGGATCTGGGCCGGCCGGAGCGCGCGTTGAATATGTTCCGCGTCTTCAAAGTGACCTCGCCGATGTCGCTCGGATCCTGGCTGCTTGCGGGCTTTTCCACCGCGGCGGCGATTCCGGCTGTGGTAGAGGTTGATAACGCGACCAAGCGGAAGCTGCCGCTGCCGAAGTGGCTACGCGCGAGCCTGGGCAAGGCCGCAACTCCGGCCGGGGTGATAACCGGCCTGCTCGGTGGCCCGCTAGCCGGATATACGGCGGTATTGCTGTCCAATACGTCCAACCCGGTGTGGAATGACATGAAGCGGCACCTGCCCTATGTCTTTGTATCCTCTGCCTCGGCAGCGGCCTCTGGCTTGGCCATGGTCACCACCCCGGTGAAATACGCCGGTCCCGCCCGCGCCTTGGGCATGGCGGCCGCGGCCAGCGATATCGCGGCGACGAAGGTGCTAGAACACAATATGGAGCAGGAGCCGCGCGAGGAATTGCATCGCGGCACGCCGGGAAAGCTCATGCGCGCCTCGGAGTACTTGATTGCCGCTGGCGGTGTGGGCAGCGCGGTGGCAGCAGCGACGAAGTCCCGCGCCGTATCCGTGGCTTCGGGCCTGGCCTTGATGGCCGGATCCGCGTGCACGCGCTTTGGCGTGCTCAACGCGGGCTTGGCGGCGGTCAAGAACCCGGCCACCACGATGGGTCCGCAGAAGCGCCGCGCGGAGCGGCGCCGGCGCGAGCAGGGGCTTGCCACCGACGTACTCAGCGCAGGCTAGCGAGGACTGGCCAGGCTTAGTCGAGGTTGGCGAAGGAATCGGCGAGTTCTTCACCGATCTCCTGCATGCGCGATTGCTCGGCCTCTAAGGACTCGGAATCGCGGTGGAGATAGTAGTTCACCGCAGCGTCATGCACCGTGGTCACGCAGGTGGTTGAGACGGCATCCTCGACCTCCCAGGCCGAGCAATAAAAATGCCGGTCCGCGGCGGTGAAATCGAACGGCTTGTACTCATTTCCCGCGCGGCCTTGGGCGGCATTTTGCTTGTCGATGTCCTCATTGACCAGCTCCAAGTAGCGCTCCGCCGCCGCATCTGGGTCATCGGGGCATACGGCCTCATTATCGGATTCGTATTTCGTGCCCAGCACGCTAATCTTTTCCGGCGAATCGCCGCCGTAGAGCACGGAGAAGGAGTCATCCTCATCGCTGGTGGAATCGGGATCCTGGTTAGCGCCGATCAGGGTGTCTGGCAGGGAAGTACGCAGCTCCGATAATTCGATGGGCGAGCAGCCGCGGTTGGTGGTCCCGTCGGCGCAGGCGACAAGGCTCGCACCGAGGGCGAGGGTGACAAGGGGCAGGCTAAAAAGGCGGTGGTTCATCTTAGGAAATGGTGATGTAGGAATCGTCAGAAAGCGGTGTCGTGCGGCCGATGACGGGGTAGCCCGGGACTTCGCCGATGATGAGGAGGCCGCCGGAAGTTTGGGCATCGGCAAGCAGCACCAGCTCTTCCTCCGAGAGGGAGGAGGGCTGCAGGTGTGTGCGCACCCAATCCAGGTTGCGGCGCGAGCCGCCCGGGATGAAGCCTTCCGCGAGGGCATCGGTGGCACCGTCCACGGTGGGCACGGCGGAAAAGTCCAGCTCAGCCGACACCCCGGAGGCGCGGCACATCTTGTACAGGTGGCCGAGCAGCCCGAAGCCGGTGACATCGGTGGCCGCGCGCGCACCTGCGGCGACCGCATCCTGGGCGGCCTGGCGGTTGAGCGCGGTCATGGAATCGATGGCGGCCTGGGATACCTCGCCGGTGGCCTTGTGTTTATTATTCAAAATGCCCACGCCGATGGGCTTGGTCAGCGTAATGGGCAGGCCGGCCTCCGCGGCATCGTTGCGCATGAGTTTTTCGGGATCAACGATGCCCGTCGCCGCCATGCCGTACAAGGGCTCCGGGGCGGTAATGGAGTGGCCGCCGGTAATGGAAATGCCTGCCTCGGTGGCCTTATCCATGCCGCCGCGCAGCACCTCGCGCAGGACGTCCAAGCCAAGCTTCTCATTGGGCCAGCCCACGAGGTTGATGGCGGTAATGGGGGTGCCACCCATTGCGTAGACATCAGATAGCGCATTGGCCGCGGCAATCTGGCCCCAGTCATACGGATCATTGACCATGGGGGTGAAAAAGTCCGCGGTAGAAATCACGGCGACGCCGTTGTCGATCTTGACCGCTGCGGCATCATCGCCATCGTCGAGGCCGACCAAGACATTGGGATCGGCCTTGCCGATGAGCCCTTCTACCGCCGATTCCAATTGCCCGGCGGGAATCTTGCAGGCGCAGCCGCCACCTGCGGCGAAAGAGGTTAAATTAATCTGCTCCATCATGTTGGTCATTTTACCCGCCGGAAGTGGTGGGGCGGCGGCGGTGGGGTGCGCGCGGGATCTGTAAAGTAGCCAGGCGGAGGCGTACGTGTCCTGGTGGGCGCCCCGGTCTTCAAAACCGGTGAGGCCGAGCATCTCGGTCTGGCAGGTTCGATTCCTGTCCGTCTCCGCCAAAAGCGCGCAAGGAGGAAAACGAGTGCCGAGTCATAACGCTGGTCGCCCCGCGAATAATGCCCGTGATCCCCGCCGGAATTTACCCCGCATGGATGAGCTATTGCGGCTCCCCGCAGTAGAAAGCGCGCGGCAGACACTCGCCGAACACGCCATCCGCGCCACGATTCAAGGCGTGCTCTCCGCCGCCCGCCGCGGGGAGGTGCCCGTTGCCAGCGTGGAGGAAGAAATAGCGCAAAGGCTGGCAGACCACAGCACCCATTCCTTGCAGCCGGTCATCAACGCCACCGGCGTGATCATCCATACGAACTTGGGCCGCGCCCCGCTGCCCGCAGCCGCGATCGACGCGTTGCAGGAAGCGGCCGGATATACCGACGTGGAAATGGACCTAGACACCGGGCGACGCTCGTCCCGGCGCGGTGCCGGTGCCACCCAGGCGCTTTTGGCGGCCTGCCCCGGCGCGGAGGACGCGCTGGTGGTCAATAACGGTGCGGCGGCCTTATTGCTGG
Organism: Corynebacterium sp. KPL2830; assembly: GCF_040225635.1. Lineage (NCBI taxonomy): Bacteria > Bacillati > Actinomycetota > Actinomycetes > Mycobacteriales > Corynebacteriaceae > Corynebacterium > Corynebacterium sp. KPL2830. Next base: position 60,057 of record NZ_JBEHFR010000006.1, read on the forward strand.
CCACGGCCGCGCTGGCCCCGGGCAAAGAGGTCATCATCTCGCGCGGCGAGCTGATAGAAATCGGCGCGGGGTTCCGCCTGCCGGAGCTTATTGAATCCACCGCGACGCGCCTGCGCGAGGTGGGTGCGACCAACCGGACGCACCTGCACGATTATGAAGGCGCGCTGGGGGAGGAGACCGGTGCGATTTTGAAGGTGCACCCGTCCAATTTTCGGATAGAGGGGTTTAGCTCCTCGGTGGGCGTGGGCGAGCTGGCGCAACTGGCGAAGAAGCAAGGCACGAACCTCATCGTGGATCTCGGCTCGGGCTTGCTCACCCACGATCCGGTGCTGCCAGACGAGCCCGATATTCACGCGCAGCTGAAGGCCGGGGCGGATATCGTCATCGCTTCTGGCGATAAGCTTTTGGGTGGGCCGCAGGCCGGGATCCTGTTGGGCACTAAGGACGCGATTGCGGCGGTGAAAAAGCACCCGTTGGCGCGGGCGGTGCGCATTGATAAGCTGCGGCTTAATGCCCTGGAGGCGGCTATCACGACGCCCGCCAATGCGGTGCAGCAGGCCCTCCACCTTGACCCGGCGCGCCACCGCGCGCGCACCGAGGCCATCGCCGCGGCGGTGGGTGGCGAGGTTGTTGACCACGCTGGCCGCGTGGGCGGGGGAGGAGCCCCCGAGTACCCGTTGCCCGGCGTCGCGGTATCCCTGCCGGAGGAACTTGCGCCAAAGCTGCGACGGCACACCCCGCCGGTGGTGGCGCGCCAGCACCAAGGCCGCTGCCTCATTGACGTGCGCTGCGTGCCCGAGGCCCAGGACGAGGTGCTCATCGCGGCTATCCGGGCGGTGATGTAGGTGTACGTCATCGCGACCGCCGGCCACGTCGATCACGGCAAGTCCAGCCTGGTGCGCGCCTTAACGGACATGGATCCGGATAGGTGGGCCGAGGAAAAGCGCCGCGGGCTGACCATTGACTTAGGCTTTGTGTGGACGTCGCTGCCTTCCGGTGCGGACGTGGCCTTTGTCGATGTCCCCGGCCACGAAAAGTTCTTTGGCAATATGCTCGCCGGGGTGGGGCCTGCCTCCGTGGTGCTCTTCGTGGTTGCCGCGGACGAGGGCTGGCAGGCCCAATCCACCGACCACCGCGAGGCGCTGCACGCGCTGGGCATCGAGCACGGCATTATCGCCCTGACCCGCAGCGACCGCGCCGATGAAAAGCGCCGCGCGGAGGTCACCGCCCAGGTGCGCACGCAGTTTTCTGCCACGCCGCTTGCCGATGCCCCCATTATCCCCGTCTCCTCCCACACCGTCGAGGGCCTGGCGGATCTTGGCGGGGCGCTCGATGACTTGGTGGCCCGCGTGCCCGCACCCGACACAGACGCCCCGGTGCGCCTGTGGATCGACCGCGCCTTTAGCGTCAAGGGCGCGGGAACCGTGGTGACCGGGACCCTGAGTGCTGGCACGCTACGCACCGGCGACACCTTGGTGCTATCCACCGCGGCAGGAAACAAGCGCGTGGAGATCCGCGGCCTGCATAGCGAAAATACCGCGCAAGAATCCTTGGGCCCCGTTACCCGCGCCGCGGTCAACCTGCGCGGGGTCGATGCCACCGATATACACCGCGGTGACCTGCTGCTGAGCCCCGATGCGTGGCGCGGCGTCGATACCGTGGACGTCCACCGCACTTTTGGCACCGCGCTTGATGAACTGCCCGATAACCTCGTGGTCCACTGCGGTACCGCCGGGATAGAAGCGCACCTGCGGCCGCTGTCAGCGGGCTTTGCCCGCCTGCGCCTATCGCGCGCTTTGCCGCTGGTCATCCTGGACCGCCTAGTGATCCGCAGCCCCGGCGGCCGCCATGTCAGCGCCGGCGTAGAGGTCATCGACGTGCGCCCGCCGGAGCTCGACCGCCGCGGTGCCGCCCGCAAGCGGGCTAACGCACTGGCTGAGCTAAGCTCCTTTCGCAATCCTTTCTCCTACCTGAAGCGCGTGGGCTATGCCCGGCGCGCGGACCTGGCACTCGATGGTTATGACACCGACGCTACGCCGACGGGCATCATTAACTTCCACCAGTGGTGGATTGCCGCCAGCCAGGTAACGCGCTGGAAAGAACCTCTGACTACCGCGCTGCAGGAACACGCTGCGGCTAATCCGCTCGCACCCGGCATGCCGCGCAAGGCGGCACTCGATGCCTTGGATCTCAAGGAAGAAGGGCTGCTGCGCCTAGCAGTAGCCGCCGCGCACGCGGAGGAATCCGAAGGGCTTATCCGCCTGCCCGGCCACAGCGTGGATCTCGGCGCCGCCGAGCCCGCCGTGACTGAGCTGGAGCGCAGGTTAAATAAAGATCCCTTCGCGGCACCAGAGGCGCACGAACTTAAAGAGCTGGGGCTGAGCGAAAAAGAACTGGCCGCCGCTGAGCGCGCCGGGCGCCTGCTACGCCTGAAAGACGGCATCATCCTCTTACCAGGCGCGTCGGGCAAAGCGCGGGAGCTCCTAGTAGAACTCGAGCAGCCCTTCACCCTGTCCGCCGCGCGGCAGGCGCTGGGGACCACCCGCCGGGTGGCCATCCCGCTGCTGGAATACCTCGATGCCCATGGTATTACCCGCCGCGGCGAGGGCGGCAAGCGCACCTTGCGCTAAGCAGAGGCGGCCGACTTATTTGCGATGGTTTCCGCCGCGCGGGCGGGACTGCTCGCGCGCCACGCGCCGGGCACGCACGCGGGCGGACTCGGAAGAAAAGCGGCCCGGTTCCTCCGCGACGGGAAGCGCGCGCCAGCTCAGGTTCTGTGCGCCCGGCATGGACGAGACCAAGTCGGCCAAGCCGCTGCTAGCAGGCGGTGCCGCCGCCTGGTCCTTCTCGTGGGCACGAGGCGTGGGTGGGGTAGTAGGCACTTCTTTTTCTGCGCCTTCTTTTCCGTTCTTGGCGCCGCTCTCCTGGGCAGCGTCGTTCTCCGGGGCAGCGCTGGGCGTCGCGGGCGAGGCTTCGGCAGAACCAGTGACCGCTGTGGCTGCGTCGGTGTTGGGGCTGACCGGGCGCCGGGAGCCGGTGGGAAGATCGCCGGCAATGTCGCTGGACTCCAGCGCGAACTCCCATTCCTCGGGCGGGGCTGGGGTGGCAGGACGGGAAGTGGTGGCATTAGGCAGCGCGGTGCGGCCGGACGGCACGCGCAGGGGCGGTACCGCAGGGGAGAATAATTCGGCTTCTGTGGCATCCGCTACCGGGATATCCACCGCGATCATCCCGCCGCCGCTATAGGCACGGGCGGCCACCGTGGCACCGGAAACTTGTGCCGCCGCATACGCGGCGCGCAGGCCCGGCAGCTGGCTCAACGTGCCGCACGGGCCGAGCACAGTATCGCCGCAGGAGGCCACGACGGCATCATCGATGACCTTGAGCGTGACAAAGAACTGCTGCGTTTCAAGGTGAGATAGCTGCGAATCAGTCAGATCGCCCGCCGCAGTGTCAACCACTGCACCGTGGCCACCGGCGAGCAGCGCCGATTCGGCAGGCTGGTCATTGACCGGCACCATCCACGGCCACAGCCCGAGGGAGACGGCAACCTCGAGTTCGCCGTCAACGATGCCGACCGTGGCCACCGTCTGCGGAGTGGCCTGAGAGGCCTTCAACCGGTGCAAGTCCGGGTATTCGGCTGCCTCAACTTCATCGAGAAAACCGATGAAGCCAAACTCAGAACGCACCCGCCAGCCGTTGGAGTAGGTATCGGGCTCTAAGGAGACATCGATAAGCGCGGGCTCACCACCCACACCAGGGATGCTGAGCGCCGTGCCAGAGATGACATGTTCCAAGATGGCGACGTGTTCGACGCCGAAGTAGCTGGTCGCAAGCGGGTAGGCAATCATCAGGTCCTCACTCGTTCATGTGAAACTCTCGAAGAGATATATCAGTCAATATGTGCTAGATATTCTATCGAGGATTACCTAAGGCCTAGAACTCTGCTGGATGGAAAGTTATCACGGGTTATCAAAGATGAAGAAGAAAAATACACGAACCAACGGCCGCTTATCGGGGCCGGCGATAGGGATTTTGTTGGCGATCATCTTCGGGCTTGTTATTTATGTAATAGCCACCCAGCTACGTGCTGCACCACCGCAGCAGAAAACTCCCGTCACTATCTCCACCGCAGAATGGTCGCCCTATATTGGCCCTGAATTGGAAAATAATGGTCCATTAGCGGAAATTATTACCGATGTCCTGCAACGTTCTGGCTACCAGCCACACTTTGAATTTACGAACTGGGAAACGGCCGAAGCTGATGTGAAAAACGGTGCCACCTTAGCGATGGGCCCGGTCATAGATGTTGACTATCGCCATGAATTTGGAATATACAGCGATGAATTAATGCGATTTGAATATGTGCTCTTCGGCAAAACTGGAGGAACATTCAATGAACTTCACAAAGAGCAAAGTCTCGACGGGGCCAAGGTCGCCAAAATAAAAGGCTATAAATACTGGGATGCACTTGATGACTCTGGTGCTAGGTTTGAGACTTTTCCGACAAGTCTAGAAGCTTTTAAGGCTTTGGCACGGGGAGAAGTTGATCTTGTAGCAGAGGGAAAACTTGCCGGGCAGACCGTATTACGAAGCGAGGATTTCTCGTATAGTGCAGATAATTTTTCGATTTTAGACAATGGACATTCCTTTAACTCCAATGCTAGAGGCTTACATTTATTCTTCGGGGCAAGTCAGGAAAGTGAAAACATCGTTCAATCCGTTAATGAAACTTTAAAAGAGTATAAAGACTCAGCGGAGTATCAATCGAGGATCGATGAAATAACCAATCAGAAGGATTACGCACGCTTAAAAGCACCTGATGGTTCCGCGGTACGTATGAAGCTGAAGGGGCAGGATAATTCCGATGAAATGGTGATAAGTAATTCGCAGGTAATAATACTGGATCAGCCCAGCTTAGGGGCGGAACCAACTGTTCCAGTTAAAGTGCTCAATGGTCCTAGCGCGGGCCTCGTTGGGGAAGTATCGATTAATGATGTGGAGCTAGATAATGGCTAGGTTTCGGTGGATGTCTCCGATATTTGTGGGACTAACAAGCTCTCCTGGCATTCGGGACCGTGCGGGAAAGGAATATCAGGACGTTTTATGCCAATTGTGCTCGTACCTTTCTGGGTATTCGGCATTTTCACCTAGGTCCCGGGCGGGATCTGAGCCCTTTGGCTGGGCAACGGCTTCTGGTGCTGCCCAGCCGTGGCCGCTCGAGGTATTACAAGGTAAGGCTGATGAATCAAACTTCGTTTTTCCCGTAGAAGAGAAATTTCAGCTTACGACTCCCATTAATTGGTACTTGTATGACTACGGGGTTTTTCTAGTTGACGGCTACGTCGATGTAGAAGACTCATTGCTATCTGACCCGGAGCTCCTTGAAGACCGCCTAAGAGAATATTTGGGCCAAGTGACGGTCAATTGCGGGAAGTGCCTCTTGAGCCAAGTAAGAGAGTTCGCAAAGGACGTGAAGGACTGGGACTATTACTTTCACGATGAGGGAGACATTATTGATGAACCTCTCTGGGTGACGAGAGCCTTCCAGATGGATTTGGACGATCCTGTTTCATGCGAATTTGGACATTCTTGGGTCAAAGAGGTGGACGAAGAACACAATCAAGACTTTAAAAAGGTCCTTCAGAACAAAGACATCCAGGTAGCTCGATGGATGAATCACGTTCATAATGTGGCTAACCAAGACGAACTGGACATGCGTTGGGAGTCGCTGAAAATAGCTCAGTTTTTCTGGGCATCTTTGCAACGTGTGGATGAGAGCCTCCGAGTTATCCTTGCGGAATCTATGGCGGACTCGGACGAAATTGATTTGAGATCTATCAGATGGAACCTTAACTTCACGGTGAACTCAACCGTCGAATTGTTTATGGTCCAAGACGAGTACCGGCAATATGCTCCGCGACGCACTAAAAAGAAGGTCACTGAATTTCTTCAGGTTTGGGAGTACGAAAGTGATTTGCGAGTACCTGCACAAAGAAAGCTTGAACTTTGTCAAGACCGGATTTCCAAACTATCCGCAGAACAGCAAGAGCGTTCAGCGGTTACGACAGACATTATCCTTTTGGGAATTGGGCTGACGTCCTTATTGGCTACAGCGGTTGCCCTAGTCCAATTCGGGCGAGACGCCAATAGTGATCCAAAACAATCAATGTTTGACCTTGGAAATGGGAGCATCACATCATGGCTGTCATCCCAATCGATGGACTCAGTGTTGCTGATTAGCTTATTGGCGTCAGTAATCCTGATGCTCTTATTCTTCTGGAAACGACGCCAGGCGCTCTAGAAATGTCAGTTGCCGCAAGGGTACTAATTGTTCGAATTGCGCTAGACGTGCAATTTTGGTTTCCAACTTGGTTTTTCCTTTTGAAGGAACAAGGATTTTCAACGGCAGAGGCAGTTGAGGCCGATGCAATTTTCCATGCCGTTATATTGGTATCGGAAATTCCGCTGGGCAGGGCAGTATCGGTGATAGGGCGGGCTAGGAGCATCCAGGCATCTGCCCTGGGAACCTCCGCCATATTTGTAGGACTAGCTTTTTGTAATTCTGTTCCCATGTTGTTCATCGTCTGGGCAGCTTGGGGTGCGTTATGGGCGCTGTCTTCCGGACTAGATACTGCTTATTCATGGGAAGTAGCTGAATCAGGATTCGTTACATTAGCTCCTTCGAAATTTTTGAGCATTTGCAGGCTTGTCTCAGGAATTACAATCGGGGTTTCGCTTCTAACCGCTGGCTATTTGTTTGAGCTCGATCCTAAGTTGCCGTACTTGCTCACTGCGGCCTTAGCTTTTGGGGTTTTTCCGATTACCCTGCGTCTGCCTGAGCCGACTTCTACGAGAAAAATGGCGGCTGAGGAACGCAGTCATCTGAAGTCTTTCTTTAGAGGTCCGAAGACTCTACATCTAAGTGTGCTGCTACTAGGGGCTACTTTGACGTGTGGTGTCTCCGTGAGAATTTTAATTCAACCCGTTAGCAGTGATACCGGAGTCAGCCCCCTAGAAGTCTCGATTTTCTATACGGTCTTTTCTTTGGCTATTTCCATCGGATCGAGCGTAGGAGCACTGATGGGACCTAGGATGCGAAAAGGTTCCGCATGGGTCCTACTGAGTGCCTTCAGCGCAATTTACGTGCCGATAGGGATGCTGGTAGATACCTGTCAAAGAATACTTTATAGTGGTGCGCTCATGCTTGTCAGCGCTTTTATTTTCGGGGTAGTCCGGAGCATTGCAGAAGTTAAACTTGCCACTAGCTGTAGGCCGCGTCAACGAGTGACTATGCTTTCCATCGCTTCAGCACTAAGTGGGACCGTCATGGTGATTATTCGTCCCCTCATTATGTGGGCCTATACCGGTTGGGGATTAGTGGTTGGTTTCGCACCTGCGGTTCTAGCCTGCATCGGTTTTGCGATCGCAGCAAAGCTTATAAAGATTAAATCCTAACCCATCCAGTGGAGTAGAGTCCTGCCTATGACCTTGTCCACGTTCGCCTTCGCCTTTGGATTGGTCCTGCTGTCAGGCCTGTCCACCTCCATCGGCGGAGCGCTGGCTGTGGGAAAGCGCCAGCCAGGGCCCGCATTTATGGCTGCGGCCCTGGGCCTTTCGGCGGGTGTGATGCTTTATGTCTCCTTCATGGAAATCCTGCCGGAGGGCACAGAGCAGCTTAGCGATGCCCTCGGAAGCGAGAAATCCGGTACCTGGGCCGCGGTAGGCGCCTTCTTCGCCGGTATTGCGGTCATCGCGATTATTGACCGAATGGTGCCAGAAGAAATCAACCCGCACGAACCGGGCACGACCGAAGAAGATGCCCGGCGCGGCAGGTTGATGAAGACGGGCGTATTTACTGCGGTAGCGCTGGGCCTGCACAATTTTCCGGAGGGCTTTGCCACCTTCTTATCAGGCCTGGAGTCTAAGGAGATTGCGGTGCCGGTGGCCGTGGCGATTGCCATCCACAATATCCCGGAAGGCATCGCCGTCGCGGTGCCACTGCGGGAGGCGACCGGATCGCGCAAGAAGGGCTTCTGGTGGGCCACTCTTTCAGGGCTGGCTGAACCGCTCGGCGCGCTCATCGGATTTGGCCTGCTCATGCCGGTATTGGGGCCGGCCACCATGGGCATTAGCTTTGCCGCCGTGGCAGGAATCATGGTGTTTATTTCCCTCGATGAGCTGCTTCCCACCGCGGAAGAAACCGGCGAGCACCACTACGCCATCTACGGCCTTATCGCCGGCATGGCCATTATGGCAGTATCGCTCATGCTGTTTATGTAATTTAGTGTTGCGCTTCTGAGGTGGCAGACGGCGAGCCGGTTGAGGCTTTGACGGCCATGACGATGCTGGCGATGACGAGGCCGAGGATGAGCCCGCACACCATGGACAGGCCGGTTTCGGCCAGCCAGCTCAGCGCGCCATTGTGGATGTGTTCAGTGGCGGCCTCGATAAACCCATGTGGCTGGTCTACTCCGAATTCATGCAGGCCTGTGGTGACGATATGCCCGCCTACCCACAGCATGGCGGCGGTGCCGATGATGCCGATGATATCCAGCACGATGGGCATGCCCTTGACCAAGGCATTGCCTAGCAGGGAATTGCCATCGCGGCGCCGGGCTAAGGCCAGGCCGATGTCATCCATCTTGACCAGCAATCCCACGGCGCCGTAGACGCCCAAGGTCAAGATGACGCCGACGGCGATGAGCGCGCCAAGGCGCAGCCAGAAGGGCTGATCGATGACCTCATTTAAGGAAATCACCATGATCTCAGCAGACAGGATGAGATCGGTGGTGATGGCGGATTTCACCAGGCTATCTTCGGCCTCGGGGCCCTTGTGCTGGACGGTATCGGTGGCATCGCTTGGGCTGGAGTGGAAGAAGGAGAGGATCTTTTCCGCGCCTTCGAAGCACAAATAGGTACCGCCACACATCAAGATGGGCGTGAGCGCCCACGGCGCGATCCAAGACAGGATCATCGCAATCGGCAGGATGATGACGAGCTTGTTGATAAGCGAGCCCTTGGTGATGCGCCAGATCATCGGCAGCTCGCGCTGCGGTTTGATGCCCTCGACGTATTGCGGGGTTACTGCGGCATCATCGACGACGACGCCGAGGGCCTTCATGGATGTCTTGCCGCCTAAGGCGGCCACATCGTCGACGCTGGAGGCGGCGGCGCGGGCAATTAAGGCGACATCGTCAAGCAGGGCAAAAAGGCCACCGGCCATGGCTTATCCTTCGGGGGCTAAAGTTATGTTGTCTGACCAAGACAAGTCTATGCCGTGGTGGGCAAGCCAGGCCATCGCATCGTCGCCGTGGCGGGTAATTCCCTCGACCGCGTTCAGGGTGGTGTCGATGGCGAGCTCGGCGTCCTCGGCGGAAATGAGGCCCGCGGACGTCGCTGCGGAGAGCTCGTCGATGTCGAGGACGGTAATCGGCTCGCCGGTGGTGGTGACCAGGTCGACGTAGAGATCGCGGGTGGTCCATTCGTTGCCCTGGCGCTGGATTTCTGCGACGTCGATATAAAAGTCCTGCTCTACCTCAATGCCGGTGCGGAAGTGAAAAATATTTGCGCGCAGGTTGAGGCTTGGCAGCAGCCAGGATTCGAGGTAGCCAAAACGCGGGTGATCGGCGCCGCGCGCCATGTACAGGCCGAACTCGGTTTCAGTGTAGGTATCGACTTGGCGCAGGTAGCCCTTGGGATCGGTATTGGTGAAGTCCGCAGTATTAAAAGTCTCCCGCTTGACTGGGTGGAGATCAACGGCCATTACTTCACCTCTAGGAAGGCGGCGGTGGGGGCGAAATCGCATCGCGCCTCGGTGGTATTAACGGAACCGGAGAGCAGCGCAACGACCAGGCCCTTGCCGGTGTGGGCCGTGCCAGACAGCGTCGTGGGCCCATCCTGGTTGATGCCGTTATTGTGCAGCGGGGTAATGCCGCTTTGCAGGGTATTGATATTAAACCACTGCACGTTCATGCCTTCTTGGTCCGGTGCTGCCGGAGGGGTGCCCAGGGCGGTAAAGAGGAAGGCGGTCTCGCCCTCGCCGGCGCCGGGGGCGGGAATTTCCGTAGGGCCAGGTACCGCGATGGCAGAGCCTGTGGCAGCGTTGGTGCCACCGATGCAGTGCGCGGAGACGGTAGGCCAATAAAACTGCCGGAAGTGTGGATTATCGCCCTGCGGCATAGCGACACCGCCACTACCGTCGCCGTTGCCGGCAAAGAAGTCCAAGGCAGACAAGATCGCATTGCGGGCGTCTTCAGGGATCCACGGCTGCGCGGCAAAGGCGCGCACGCGGTCCTGGGTCTCCGGGGTGGGGCGGCCGAGCTCATCTAAGGGGCTGGCGGGCATGTGCTGCTGTGCCAGTGAGGAGAGGTCCGGGGCGAAGGCCTGCGCGGGCGCAACCAGGGGAGAGGCAAGGCCAATAAGCGCGGCGGTGGCAGCGGCGATGTAGCCGGTGCGCCCGCTTAGGCGCCAAGAAGTGTGGGCGTGGCTCACGGTATCAGGTCCTTATTGTCTCGCAGGGAAAGAAGTATAACCTCATCGGTCACAGCAGTAACAGTAATAACTCTAGTAACGATAGTGATCCGCTGGGAAGTGTCAAGTACTAGGTCGTTTCAGGCACGCGAGACGTTACGGGGTGGCATAGGTCGCGTCCTGGCTCCCCAATGCTGCACTATGCCCTGTTAGGGGGTATCGTAGGACGTCGTTCAAGAACATTTCTCGCGCACCAGCGCTTGTAGATCCTCCGAAGGAGAACCCAACTAGTGAGTAATACCGAGTTCCGTAATGTTGCCATTGTCGCGCACGTTGACCATGGCAAGACCACGTTGGTCAACGGCATGCTGGAACAGTCCGGCGCCTTTGGCGAACACGGTGAGCACACGGACCGCGTCATGGACTCCAACGATCAGGAGCGCGAGCGCGGCATTACCATTTTGGCCAAGAACACAGCCATCCGCCGCCAGGGTCTGGGCAAAGACGGCGCAGACCTCATCATTAACGTCATCGACACCCCGGGCCACGCCGACTTCGGCGGCGAGGTCGAGCGCGGCATTTCCATGGTGGACGGCGTCGTGCTGCTTGTCGATGCCTCTGAGGGTCCCCTCCCACAGACCCGCTTCGTCCTGACCAAGGCGCTAGAGGCCAAGCTGCCGGTTATCGTCTGCGTGAACAAGACCGACCGCCCCGATGCCCGCATCGACGAGGTCGTTACCGAGTCCCAGGACCTGCTGCTGGAAATCGCTGCTGGCCTCGAGGATGAGGAAGCCGCAGCCGCCGCTGAAGAGCTGCTCGATCTCCCCGTTCTGTATGCCTCCGGTCGCGCCGGCGTTGCCTCCACCGAGAACCCGGGCGATGGCAACGTCCCCGATAGCAAGGACCTGCAGGCGCTTTTCGATGTCATCTACAACGTCTTGCCCGAGCCTTCCGCTACCGTCGATGCCCCGCTGCAAGCGCACGTGACCAACCTTGACGCCTCCGACTTCCTTGGCCGTATCGCGCTGCTGCGCATCTACGCCGGCCGCATCAAGAAGGGCCAGCAGGTGGCCTGGATCCACTACGACGATGAGGGCAACCAGCACACCAAGACCGTCAAGGTCGCTGAGCTGCTGCGCACCGTCGGCTTCGAGCGTCAGCCTGCCGAAGAGGCCATCGCCGGTGACATCGTCGCCATCTCTGGTATTTCCGATGTCATGATTGGTGATACCATCGCCGATCCAGAAAACCCCGAGGCCCTGCCGCGCATCACCGTTGACGAGCCAGCCATCTCCATGACCATCGGTGTGAACACCTCGCCGATGGCAGGCCGCGGCGGCGGCACCAAGCTGACCGCCCGCATGGTCAAGGCCCGCTTGGAGCAGGAGCTTATCGGTAACGTCTCCCTGCGCGTGCTGCCCACCGAGCGCCCCGATACCTGGGAGGTTCAGGGCCGCGGCGAGATGGCTCTCTCCGTGCTCATCGAGTCCATGCGCCGCGAGGGCTTCGAGCTGACCATCGGTAAGCCGCAGGTTGTGACCCAGCAGATCGATGGAAAGACCTACGAGCCTTATGAGATCCTCACCATCGACTCCCCGTCGGAGCACCAGGGTGCCATCACCCAGCTGCTGGCCTCCCGCAAGGGCCAGATGCAGTCCATGGACGTGCGCGAAGGCGACTGGGTACGCATGATCTTCCGCGTTCCCGCCCGTGGCCTCATCGGTTTCCGCACCCAGTTCATGACCGAAACCCGCGGTGCCGGCATCGCCAACTCCATCTCCGATGGCCTCGATCTGTGGGCCGGCGAGATCAAGTCCCGCGCCACTGGCTCCCTCGTGGCTGACCGCACCGGCCAGATCACCCAGTACGCACTGATGCAGCTGGCTGACCGCGGCAACTTCTTCGTCGAGCCAGGCGCCGAGGCCTACGAAGGCATGGTGGTAGGTGCCAATAACCGCGATGAGGATATTGACATCAACATCACCAAGGAAAAGAAGCTGACCAATATGCGCTCTGCCACCGCAGACGCCACGGTCACTCTGGCCAAGGCCCACACGCTCTCGCTGGAAGAGGCGCTGGAATTCTGTGGCAACGACGAGTGCGTCGAGGTCGCCCCAGACGTGCTGCGCGTGCGCAAGCTGGAGCTTTCCGCCACCGACCGCAAGCGCGCCGCTTCCCGCGCTAAGCAGATGAAGAAGTAATCTGCCGTCCTAAGTAGTGCCTGCGGTTGATACCGCAGCCGCCGCGATAATCGCCGTCGTCTCCTGCAGTATGGTTTTTACCGCAGAGGCGGCGGCATCGTCGTATTCCACCTGCTGCTTTAATTCTTTAATGCGGTTGCGCATCTCCCGGCGTTTCATCTCGGGCGCGTCCTCCTTGAGCAAGGGATAGGCGCCCCTAATTTCGCGGAGGATATCCAAGATGATGACGTCCTTGGCGCTAGGGGCTTCGGTGCCGTCAAGCACCGCAGCGAGCCTCTCGCGCACGCCATCTTCTAGCGCCGTATCCGTCATGATGTAACGATCGCCACCGAGCTGCCACCACGCGGAATCCTCAATTTCCAATTGGCCGCGGTCCCGAAAATCCTGGGCAATCTTCCCGCGCGGGGAGAACCATCGCGCCTGCAGCAGAGCCTTGACCGAGCTGGTCCGGTGCTCGTGCAGGCTATCCCATGCCCAGGCAAGCACCGGATGCTCCGGCTTCTTATCCGTGGCGTGCACCTTATTCTTTGCAGTTATGGCAACCGCATCGTGCAGGAGCAGATCGCTAAAAAGGCCGGCGCGCAGGGCGGTCTCATTATTGGACAGTACTTCCTTTTTACCGTTGTCCTTGGTAAGCAGGAGGAACATTTCTTGGCAGATAAGCATGGTGGCGACGATCCCTTCAACAGTGATTTTGCCCGAGTTTAGCGCGCAGAATCTTCGTGTGGCGGGAAGAAGGTACTAAAGTAGTCCGCGATGAAAAATAGTCTCAAGGCCCGTGCACTGGCTGCCACTGCCGCCATCGGCCTCGCGTTTGTCAGCGGGTGCTCGGCCAATCCTGGCCCACCGCCGGTGGTAGAAGACTCGGACGAACAGGAATCTACCGCCCAGGAAACGGAATCCTCCACGGCCACGACGGATAACGAGCCGCCGCGCGCGGAGGAAGATGAGTCGCGGCCTACCATTTCCATCGGCGTCGATCCGCTGCGCGCCGGCCTCAACCCACACCTGGTGGCCAATAACTCTGAGCTCGTGGATCAAATCGCCGAGCTGGTTTTGCCGTCAACGTTCCACTGGGGACGCATGGATACAGACGTCCTGGAATCTGCCGCGGAGGTCACCGCGCCGGAGGACGTGGCCCAGCGGGTACGCTACGTCATCGCCTCTCCGGCACAGTGGTCCGATGGCACCCCGATTTCCGGGGCGGATTTCAGCTACTTGTGGAAGAAGATGACCACGACCGCAGGCGTCAAGGACCCGGCGGGGTACCGCGCCATTTCCGCGGTGACCACATCCGATGGTGGGCGCGTGGTCACGGTGGATTTTGCAGAGCGCGTTAAAGATTGGAAGCAGCTATTCAACCAGCTCCTTCCCTCACACCTGCTGCAAAATTCCGATTTTGACTCGGTGCTGGCCAATGACATTCCCGCCTCCGCCGGCCGTTTCTCGGTCGATAGCGTGGACCGCAGCCGCGGGGTTATCACCCTCAACCGCAATGACCGCTTCTGGGGCGCCGACCCCGCCCACATCGACGTCGTCCAGCTGCGCGAGGTGCGCGATAGCACCCAGGCGCTGAATATGCTGCGCTCTGGCCAGATTGGCTTCGCGGACTTCACCCCGGATCAGACCTCGCAGGAAGCGCTTGGCCTGCTGGGGCACGTGAGCGATAAGACGGTCACTCGGCCGCGCCAGCTGCGCTTGCACATGTCCACCGAGCAGGGCGCCCTTGAGGATGCGGCCGCGCGGCGCGGGGTGGCCTCGCTTATCGATACCGAACAGGTTGCCAGGCTCGCCACCGGCCGCGCCTCCAATCTGAAGGCCGGGCATAATCCGGTCTCCGGGGAGGCGAACCTGACGGCCCTGCGCGAGCGCGCCAGCAAGAAGCCCATCCGCTTCGCCGTCGATCCGACCAGCCCCACGGCTTTGGCTGCGGCGAATACGCTTTACGATGTCCTCGAGGCTCACGGCATCCCCGCCGAGGTCACCACCGATAGGCTTACTACCATTACCTCTAAGCTGCTTCCTGAAGGCAAGGTGGATGCGGTCGTGACCTGGGAGGATATCACCTTAACCTCGCTTTCGGCCGCGAGTATCTTCAATTGCGCCGAAGACCAACCGCTCGCCGGCGATCTCTCCGGGTTCTGCCCCGATAATGCCGCCGCAACGCGCATGGACATCCTTTCCGGAAAGATAAGCCCCTCGACCGCGCTGGGGCGAATCCGCGAGATCAATGCCCGGGACGTGTTATACGTCCCGCTCTTAGATGAAACGCGTGTGCACGCGCTGGGGGAGGGTATTGTAGGCCCCGGCCAAAGTATTGATGATTGGGATAAAGGTCTGGTCACCGCGCCGGTTTGGAGGATAGATGAGGACTAAGGACTTGGCGGGCTACCGCGTAGTTGCAGTGCACGCGCACCCCGATGATGAAACGCTTTTTACCGGCGGCACCCTCGCCACGCTCGCCGCGCGCGGGGCGCAGGTCACGGTCATCACCCTCACCCTTGGTGAGGACGGCGAGGTGATCGGCGCGCCTTATAAAGGGCTCGCCGAGCACCACCAGCTCGGTGGCTTCCGCGCCCGCGAATTGGCCTGCGCCCTCACTGCGTTAGGAGTAGAAGGCATCCAGCTGGGCGGATTCGGCCACTTCCACGATTCCGGCATGGCGGGATCGCCCTCCCACGACAACCCCCGCGCGTTGGTCAATCGCTTGGATGAGGCAGTAGATCTGCTCCGCACGGAATTAGAGGTTCTTCAGCCGCACGCCATCCTGACCTACGGACCAGATGGCGGCTACAACCACCCGGACCACGTGGCGGTGCATAGGGTGGTGGAGAAGGCGGCATCGGCAAGCACGCGCATCTGGTGGGCGATCTTTGACCGCGCCGCCAATTACGCAGGCCTGGACACGCTCGACGCGCCCGCGGGCTGGCGCAAGCCCGATGCCGCGTACCTGGATAATTTCACCACCGCCGGCGCGGATCTGGCCTTCGCGCTTGACGATGCCGCCCTGAACGCCAAACGCGCCGCCATGCGCGCCCACGCCACGCAAATCTGGCTGGCCGATGGCACCACCACCGCCACCAACCCCGAGGCCGCCGTCGCTGCCGTCCACGACCCAGCCGCGGTGCCCGGGGCCTACTGCCTGTCCAATAGATTGCTCATGCCGTTGCTGCGCACCGAATACTTCCAACTCGGCCGGGGCGAGCCCGCAACCGACCTCCTAGGGGAGCTGTAATGCGCACTGATTTTAGCCGCGGTGAGCAGGTCACCGGCCTTATCTGGCTCTCCCTCGGCGCTCTGCTATCGCTGTTCCTAGAGGTCATTTACCTTACCGCCCGGATTCCGCTGGCTGATGGCGCGAGCATCGCGTTTCCCATCACCATCGTCATCGCCGCCGCCTTTAACGTGGTGCTAACCCGTACGGCGCGGCTGTGGAGTGATCGAACTTATATCGTGGCCATCCCGCTCATAGTGTGGGGCCTGGGATTTTTCGCGCTTATGCTGCTGGTTCCGATTACCGGTGATGTCATCGTGGGCAATAATATTCTCAGCTTGCTCCTGCTTTTGGCCGGAATCGGCGGCGGCGTTTGGCCTTTCCTAAAGCAGAAGTGACATACTATATTTCATCCCCAACCCCATGAAATCAGGAAGATTCAAGGATTCTCCATGACTTATACAATCGCTCAACCTTGCGTTGATGTAATGGACCGCGGCTGTGTTGAGGAATGCCCCGTCGATTGCATTTACGAAGGCAAGCGCATGCTCTACATCCACCCAGATGAGTGCGTGGACTGCGGCGCCTGCGAGCCCGCATGCCCGGTAGAGGCCATCTTCTACGAGGACGACGTACCCGATGAGTGGATCGATTACAACGATGCCAACGCAGCATTCTTCGATGACTTGGGCTCACCCGGTGGAGCGGCAGCCCTCGGCCCGCAAGATTTCGATGCGTCAATGGTAGCCGCGCTGCCCCCACAGAATCAGGAGTAAATCATGGCCCGCACACCGCTAGGACAATCGCTTCCGGATTTTCCCTGGAACTCGCTGGCTGGTGCCAAAAAGAAGTCCCAGGCGCACCCAGATGGAATCGTTGACCTTTCGGTGGGCAACCCCGTAGATCCGGTAGCCCCCGGCGTGCAGCTGGCACTATCCTCTGCCGCCGAGGCCCCCGGCTACCCGCAAACGCAGGGCACGCCCGAGCTGCGCGAAGCCATCGCCTCCGCCCTCCGCCGCCGCTACCGCATGGACGTGGACCGCGTCCTGCCCGTGGTAGGCACGAAGGAGGCCATCGCGTGGCTGCCCACCCTGTTGGGCATGCGCGGCGAGACCGTTGCCTTCCCCTCGGTGGCCTATCCCACCTACGAGGTCGGCGCCCTCCTCGCCGGGGCCACTCCGCTGCGCGCTGACGAGGACTTTCAAGCCGCCTCCCTGGTATTCATCAACTCCCCGTCCAACCCCACCGGCCGCGTCGCTGGGGTAGAGGAGCTGCGCCGCATCGTGGCCTGGGCCCGCTCGACGGGCGCCATCATCGCCTCCGACGAGTGCTATATGGGCTTGGGCTGGAACGACGACAACCCGCCGGTATCCATCCTGGATCCGCGCGTGACCGACGGCGATAATACCGGCCTAATCGCCATGCATTCGCTGTCCAAGTCCGCGAATATGGCCTCCTACCGCGCCGGATTCTTCGCCGGCGATAACGACCTCATCGCGGAGCTCTTGGAGCTGCGCAAGCACGCCGGACTCATCGTGCCAGGCCCGATTCAGGCGGCCATGGTTGCCGCGCTTGACGATGACCCCACCGAAGCCCTCCAGCGCCAGCGCTACGCCGCGCGCCGCGCCGAATTGATGCAGGCGCTCATCAAGGCGGGCTTTACCATCGACCACTCCGATGCCGGCCTGTATCTCTGGGCCACCCGCGGCGAAGACTGCCGCGAGACCATCGACTGGTTGGCTTCCCTGGGTATCCTCGCCGCACCTGGCGATTTTTACGGCCCCTCGGGCGCACAACACGTGCGCATTGGCTTAAACGGCACCGATGAGCGGGTGCGCGCCGCCGTCGAACGCCTCGCCAGTGCTTAACTCGCCTCGCGCCTTTCGCCCGCCCGCGCGGGAGGGGATTTCTCCCCGCAAGGTGGTCTTGCGCGATCGCGTTCCTTTAGAAGGCGAGTACTGGGCCGCCCGTGCCGGGGACTCACCCTTTCCGGAGGGAACCCTCCTTCCCGCGGGTGCAAGCCTCCCGCGGCCCATTCCCGCGTGGTATCACCCCTTCGTCCCGCCGGAGGATCCGATCCCCTTTGGATACACCGTCGTCCACGCGGATGACGACATCATTGTTGCCGATAAACCGCACTTTCTTCCCACCACCACGAATGGCCGCTTGCAGCGCGAAACCCTGCAAACCCGCCTGCGCGTGGACTTCGGCGAAGACGATATCGTGCCGCTTCACCGCCTCGACCGCCTCACCGCAGGCCTTGTCATCTGCTCGCGCAATCCCGCGACCCGCGCGGCCTACCAGCGCATCTTCCTGGAGGGAAGGGCGGTGAAGAGGTATAGGGGCATCGTCAAGCAGCCGCTTTTCTGCGATGAGGAAATCAGGCTGCCGATGCACAAGCCGCGGGGCAGCAGGCAGGTGCTCGTGGCTGATAATGGCACGCCGACCTCGACGTATGTGCGCGCTGCGGGGCGGGAGGTGACCATGTGGCCGCGGACGGGGCATACGCACCAGCTGCGGGTGCTGCTGAACCATCTTGGGTGTCCGCTCATTGGCGATGACACGTATCCCACGCCGCGTCCGCTCGACCTCTACGACTTCTCGCGCCCGCTTTCCTTGCCGCACGAAACTATATCTTTTATAGATCCTTTATCACATTCGGAGCGTCAGTTTTTCAGTTCGCGGGGATTAGGAACTACAATCAGGTAATTACTAACCTCCGGCAAGAAAGGCGGCCCATGGCAGACCTCAGCGTTGCGCGCTTTGCGTCCAATTTTGGGCAATTCCTTAAGTTCGGTCTTGTCGGCGGCTCGGGAACCGCGGTTAACCTCTTCGTGTATTTTCTCGCGCAGAAGTTGTTCGGCGCGGCGGATATCTTTGCCGAGGATCCCTTCATGAACCTCTTCGGTTCTGCATTCCACATCCGCTGGTACCACGTCTTTGCCACCATCTCCTTCCTCGTGGCTAATACCTGGAACTACCAGCTCAACCGCATGTGGACCTTCCGGACCGTGTCCAAGGTCTCTTGGATTCGCGGTTTCTTCCCGTTCCTTTTGGCGGGAATCGGGGCGTTTATCGTCAGCCAGGTCATCCTGACGCTGCTCATGAACCCCAACTCGCCCGTGGGGCTGCCCACCGATGTCTTCGATAACTCCACCGGATTGCGCACCAAGTCCTATTGGGCGCAGGCCATTTCCATCGTCGTGGCGATGCCTATCAACTTCATCATCAACAAGCTCTGGACGTTCCGCTCCAAGCCCAATAATCCTGTCGTCGTCGACGAGGTCGCGCCGGTTTAACTACCTTTCGTCGCTGGCCACGGCCCTGCCGTCCGCACGGCCCCAGCCGCCCCAGCCGCCCTTCGCGCTCACCAGCGTGGGGCGCTGGGGTCTTTTTGTACCCGCCGGTGAGCGGCAAGGGCGGGGAGGGGCATCGTCAAGCAAGTGCGTGCGGGGCACTCTTCCCTTCGCGCTCACGGGAAGGCGAACTTCGTGCGCAGCGCTAGCCCCCGGTGAGCGGCAAGGGAGGCCTCGCCCTTCGCGCTCACCGCCAACGGTTGCCGGCGGCGGAACCTCCTCCCGATGAGCGGCAAGGGTGGGGAGGTCGGGAGCCGCTGACGCTAGCACCCCTTCGCGCTCACGGGGCGTAGCAAACGGAAACCACCCGCCGTCCGCGGTGAGCGCGAAGGGCGGGTGGTGGAGTGCGTATTGGAGGTGGAGTGAGCATTAGTCCTCGAGCTCGGTGTCGAGGCGGGACTGGTCGCGGCGGTTTTGCTTCCGTCGGAGTGCGGGCGAGATGAGGACGGACGTGATGGCACCTACGGTGGCGCCGATGAGGTAGGGGGCGGCGGGGACATCGGAAAGCGTGAAGGCGTGGTAGGCGATGCCGGCGAAGCAGAGGAACATCGGGATGAGGTAGAGGGTGGTCAAAGTCCAGTTGGAGCGGACGGTGGGGGTGGCGATGTGCCTGCGCATCCAGGCGGCGCTGAGGGACGTGCCGGCGATGGAGGGGACGATGGCGAGGAGGGCGAGGAGGCTGAGGCGGCCGGGGAGGGACCAGGCGAGGATGGCGGCGACGATGAGCTCGAGGAAGGAGATTGGGGTCAGTGCGATGGCGGAGGCCTTGGTGAGGATGTCGCGCTCGAACTCGTCGGTGGAGGCGCGCTCGATGTGGTTGAGGGATATGTTGGCGATGGCGTTAATCATGTTGTTCAGCTCCAAAGATTTCTTCGACTGTTTTGCTTAGTTCGTGGCAGATGTCCAATGCGAGGTGCACGGACGGGGAGTAGTTGCCGCGTTCGATATTTGCGATAGTTTGCCGGGAGACGCCGACGCGCTCTGCTAGTTCGCCTTGCGACCATTCGCGCCAGCGCCGCCACTTGCGGACCATGTTGGGTTGTCCGGCCACATCATCACCTCTCTTGTCGTGTTTACATGACCTAATGTAAAGCAAACTTGACATTATGGCAAGGGTCAGACGCATAAATGCCAGCGCCAATATGGCTGGGTGGCGGATATAGGCAGTTGTGGCTTGCGGCCTTTGAGCAGGTCACGGGTGGCTTTGATAAGGAGAATGACTTGGTCAAGGTGGTGTGTGACGTCATCGGCAGTAAAGCGCAAAACCGTGTACCCGTGCGCGGTCGCGGCGTTCTGTTTGGAGCGGTCGGCCTGGAACGCGAGGCTGTGGCTGTGGTAGGTCCAGCCGTCGATTTCCACGATGAGCTTGCCCATCAATAGGTCGAACCGGTACCCACACACCAGGGCGTTGTGAACAGGGAAAATGCCTTCTGCGCGCAGCGCGCGGCTGACCTTTCGCTCCGGCGGGCTATCCGCGCCGATGGCGGAGAGTCGAATCGTCTCCTTCAGCGCCCGCGGTGTCCGGCCCATTCGCTTGCGGTCCCGCTCCAGCCGGCCGGGCCCCTTCTCGCCGCGATAAAACTCCTCCAGCAGCGGGCCGCATGCCCCGGCAATCTTCCGCGCGGCCCACAGAATCTGCACTACCGGAAGCCCCTTGACCAGGCTCGTTGCCTTGAGCCGGGAATGCGAGACGCGGAAATTCTTGCCGCGCAGCGTGCGCGGCCCCTCCGCTTCCAGCGGAAAGGTCAGCGGCCGGTCAAGGTGAATCTCCTGCGCGGTCTTCCCCGTAAAATGGATACGGCTCAGCCCATGCACCAGCGCCTTTGCCACCGCCAGCGGCGACCACTCGTCGGTATAAATTCCCCGGTGGACGCGGTACAGATTGCCCGCGCGCACCCGCCGCCGAATCGCGTCCTTGCCCAGCCCCTGCTCGCGCAACTGCGCGGTCGTCCATGCCCCCATGGCTTCAACCTAAAGAAGCGGCCGCCTTCCCGTCCAGGCGGCTTTCGCCAGCCTGTGGATAACCGGCCCATTTCGCGGTCACGGGGAGGAGCAAATGGGCATCGGAAAGCGTGGGCGTGAGCGCAAAGGGTGGGCCGGGACCACACTCGCCTTTCGCGCTCACCAGGGGACGCTCCAGCGCACCCAAGTGGCCGCCGGTGAGCGCGAAGGGTGGC
Organism: Corynebacterium sp. KPL2830; assembly: GCF_040225635.1. Taxonomy (NCBI): domain Bacteria; kingdom Bacillati; phylum Actinomycetota; class Actinomycetes; order Mycobacteriales; family Corynebacteriaceae; genus Corynebacterium; species Corynebacterium sp. KPL2830. Next base: position 81,478 of record NZ_JBEHFR010000006.1, read on the forward strand.
ATGGCGGGAGGCATGGAGG